>NZ_JASCON010000096.1:0-19141 GCF_029959585.1 Pseudomonas sp. PS02302 | reverse complement strand
ATACGGTTTGTTAGCCGCTCAGAACGAACGCGCCGGCGGGGGGAAGGACGCCGGCCGGGGGCGCTGGTGTCACCGACTTCAGACGGTCGCGGGCTTGGGCGCGCGACGCTTGCGCCAGGCACGGTAGAAGGGCAGGGCCACCATCAGGATGCAGACGATCCAGATGACCTGGCTGATGCCGCTCTGCCAGAGGATGCCCACTTCGCCGTTGGAGATCGACAGCGCGCGTCTCAGGCTGGTCTCCATCAGCTCGCCGAGGATGAAGCCCAGCAGCAGCGGCGAGAGGGGGAAGTCCAGCTTGCGCATGATGTAGCCGAAGATACCCACGCAGACCATCAGCACCAGGTCGAAGGTGGTGGCGTGCACCGCGTAGACGCCGATGCCGGTGATGATGGCGATGGCCGGTGCCAGCGACCAGTTCGGTACATCGAGGATCTTGGTGAACATCTTCACCATGGGCACGTTGAGGATGAGCAGCATCACGTTGGCGATGAACAGCGAGGCGATCAGGCCCCACACCAGATTCGGCTCGTTCTGGAACAGCAGCGGGCCGGGGGTGATGTTGTACAGGGTCAGGGCGCCGATCATCACCGCGGTGGTGCCCGAGCCGGGGATGCCCAGGGTCAGCATGGGAATCATGTTGCCGCACACCGCCGCGCCGATGGCGGTTTCCGGCGCGGCCAGGCCACGCAGGTCACCCTTGCCGAACTTGCCATCGGCACCCGCCAGACGCTTCTCGGTGGTGTAGGCCAGGGCGCTGGCCAGGGTCGCGCCAGCACCTGGCAGGACGCCGATGATGAAGCCGCTCACCGAACTGCGCAGGTTGACCATCAACACGCTGCGGGCTTCGCGCATGTTGAACAGCATGCGCCCGGTGGCCTTGACCGCGACCTGGCCATGATGGGTCTGCTCCAGCAGCAGGAGCAGTTCGCTCACCGAGAACAGCCCCAGCACCAGGATCACGAAGTCGATGCCGTCGGCCAGGTGCACGTTGTCGAAGGTGAAGCGATAGACGCCGCTGTTGGCATCGATGCCTACGGAGGCGATGGCCAGGCCGAAGAGCGCGGCGACCAGGGTCTTGACCGGCTTCTCGGCGGCCATGCCGGAGAGGCTGAGGATGGCCAGGGCCATCAGCGCAAAGTACTCCGCCGGACCGAAGGCGATCGCCCACTTGGCCAGCAGCGGCGAGAACAGCACCATGCCGCAGGTGGCGATGAAGGCGCCGATGAAGGAGCTCCAGGCCGACAGCGACAGGGCCACGCCGGCCATGCCTTGGCGTGCCAGCGGATAGCCGTCCAGACAGGTCATCATGGTCGCGGCTTCACCGGGGATGTTCAGCAGGATCGAAGAGATCCGGCCGCCGTATTCGCAGCCCAGATAGACCGCCGCCAGCAGGATCAGCGACGTCTCCGGCGGCAGGCCCAGGGCGAAGGCGACCGGGATCAGCAGGGCGATGCCGTTGATCGGGCCGAGACCCGGCAGCAGACCCACCACGGTGCCGATCAGGGTGCCGATCAGCGCCACGATCAGGTTGGTCGGCGTCATGGCGACGCCAAAGCCCTGCATCAGAAAATTCAAGGTTTCCATGTCAGCCTTCCAGGAATTCCAGCACGCCAAGGGGTAGGGGGACTTCCATCACCCGGTCGAACAGCACATAGAGACTTACCGAGAGCAGCAGGCTGACCAGGGCGCAGGGCATCAGGCGGCCGCCATAGAGCAGGCCGCACAGGGTGGCGGTAAGGAAGGCGCTCAAGGGGAAGCCCAGCGGCTGGAAGGTCAGGGCATAGCCCAGCAGGATGACGCAGCAGGCCACCACCTTGCGCAGCGACGAGGCGTCCAGCGGCTTCTGGTCTTCGCCATCGCCGATCGGCGTGGGGCGGATGATCAGATAGGCGAGGCCCAGGCTCATCAGCCCGAACATCAGCATCGGATAGGCCCGCGGACCGACCGGCTCGTAGGAGAAGGGCGCCTGGTAATCCCGGGCGATGAACAGCATGACGAGTCCGGCCACCAGCCAGACCGCCATGAAGGCGCGTTGGAAGATCATGTCGACATCCTCGAAGGCGCCCGGAAGGGCGCCAGGGGCGGGGGCTCTGTTACTGGATCAGGCCGAATTCCTTGGCCATGCCGCGGTAGCGCGCGACTTCCTTCTGCACATAGGCGTCCAGTTCGGAACCGGTCATGGCGAAGGGGAAGAGCTCGCGCTGATCACGCAGCTTGGCGAAGTCGTCGGACGCCAGCAGCTTGTCGAAGCTGGCTTTCCACCAGTTGTACTGCTCGTCGGTGACCTTCGGGCCGACATAGAAGCCGCGGACCACCGGCCAGACGATGTCGTAGCCCTGCTCACGTGCGGTGGGGATGTCCTTCATCGCCGGTTCGTCGAAACGCTGCTCGGCGAAGACCGCCAGGAGGCGCATGTTGCCGGCCTCGACATGGGGCATGGAGTCGGAGATGTCGGTGCTGCCGACCTGGATGTGGCCGCCCAGCAGCGCGGTGGCGATCTCGCCGCCGCCTTCCAGGGCCACGTAGCGCAGGTCCTTGGGATTGATGCCGGCGGCCTTGGCGATCAGCGCCGTCTGCATCCAGTCCTGGCTGCCCACGGTGCCGCCGGAACCTATGACCACCTTGCTCGGATCCTTCTTCAGCGCCTCGACCAGGTCACCCAGGGTCTTGTAGGGCGAATCGGCCTTGACCGCGATGGCACCGTAGCTGGCACCCACCGCCGCCAGCCAGCGCACGGCCTTCTCGTCGAAGCGACCGAACTTGCCCTGGGCCAGGTTCAGCAGCGAACCACTGGAGAAGGCGACGATGGTGTCGCCATCCGCCGGACGCTGAGCCACCACGGTGTTGTAGGCCACCGCGCCGACGCCGCCGGGCATGTAGGTCACGCGCATGGGCCTGTCCAGCAGCTTGGCTTCCACCAGGCCACTCTGGGCCAGTTTGCAGGTCAGGTCGAAGCCACCGCCCGGGGAAGCCGGGGCGATGCATTCGGGACGCTTGGGTTCGGCCATGGCCTGGGCGGACAGCAGCACGGAGGCGGCCAGGGTCAGAGTGAGAGTGCGCAAGGTGGTGCTCATCGACGTCTTCCTTTTGTTGTTATTTCAGAAGCTGACAGGCGGACACGGCTCAGGCTCGCCGGGGCGGCGATCGTTCGTGGAGAGAAGGAGAGAACTCGTGGTGCTGCGCGAGGGCGAGCATGGATGTCGTTCCGCTTGTTATTGTTGTTGGCCAACCAGGGGTGGCGCTTGGGCAAGCATCATGCGGTTCTGGGACCGCTACCTTTCACTCTAGACCGCCAAGCTTTCAACAGCCTTTCAGTTGTGAAAGGCAACGAATGTGCGGGGCGGGCAACGGGTCAGGGGGCCACTATCCGGTAAACTCGGGCCTTTTAGGCAGGAGCTGTCAGCGTGCGCATCCTACTGGTCGAAGATCATCCGCCTCTGGCCGAAAGCGTCGCCCAGGCGCTCAAGAGTGCCGGGCTCAACGTCGATCTGCTCAACGATGGCGTGGCCGCCGACCTGGCCCTGCAGAGTGAAAGCTATGCCCTGGCCATTCTCGACGTCGGCCTGCCGCGCATGGATGGCTTCGAGGTGCTGGCGCGTCTGCGCGAGCGCGGCGATCGCCTGCCGGTGCTGATGCTCACCGCGCGTGGCGAGGTCAAGGACCGGGTGCAGGGCCTCAATCTCGGCGCCGACGACTATCTGGCCAAGCCCTTCGAACTCACCGAGCTGGAAGCCCGGGTCAAGGCTCTGCTCCGCCGCAGCGTGCTGGGCGGCGATCGCCAGCAGCGCTGCGGTCCGCTGATCTACGACCTCAATACCTCGCGCTTCACCCTGGGCGAGGAGGCGCTGTCGCTCACTTCCCGCGAGCATGCCGTGCTGGCTGCCCTGATCGCCCGTCCCGGACGGGTCATGAGCAAGGAACAGCTCGCCGCCCAGGTCTTCGGCCTGGACGAGGAGGCCAGTCCCGAGGCCATCGAGATCTATGTCCACCGCCTGCGCAAGAAGCTGGAAGCCGGCGCGGTGCGCATCGTCACCTTCCGCGGCCTGGGCTATCTGCTGGAAGAACAGCATGGCTGAAGTGGCAAAGGCGGCGGGCAGCCTGCGTGGTCGCCTGCTGCTGCGAATGGTCATCCTGCTCGCGGTGATCCTGGCGATCAGCAGCCTGGCGGCCTATCTCAATGGCCGGCGCCTGGCCGACGTGGCCTATGACCGGACGCTGCTGGCTTCGGCCCGGACCATCGCTGCGGGCCTGTCGGCGTCCAACGGCACCCTGCGCGCCGATGTGCCCTACATCGCCCTGGACAATTTCGCCTACGACAACGTGGGGCGCATCTTCTACCAGGTGCTGGATACCCGTGGCCGGCTGATTTCCGGCTATGAAGAGATCCCGCCCCCGCCGCCGGGCACTGCCCTGACCCGCGACTATCCGGCCCTGGCGCGCTTCTACAACAGCACCTATCGCGGCAAGGACGTGCGGGTGGTCAGCCTGGCCCAGCCGGTCAGCCAGCCGGATCTCACCGGTATGGCCGAGATCCGCGTCGCCGAGACCGCCGAAGCTCGCGAGGAGGTGGCCCGCAGTCTGCTCACCGACACCCTGATCCGTCTCGGGCTGATGGGGCTGGGTGCCATCCTGCTGGTGTGGATGGCGGTCGGCGCCGCCCTGCGACCCTTGGAGCGCCTGCGTCAGGCCGTGGAAGAGCGTGGGGTGGACGACCTGCGCCCGCTGCCCGAGGTGCGGGCGCCCCAGGAACTGCTGCCGCTGGTGCATGCCCTGGAGGGCTTCACCCTGCGCCTGCGCCGCCTGTTCGAGCGCCAGGCCGACTTCATCGCCAACGCCGCCCACGAATTGCGCACCCCGCTGGCGGCGATCAAGGCGCGAGTCGAACTGGGCCTGCGCGAACGCGAGTCCCAGGCCTGGTACGCCACCCTGGAAGAGACCCGCGCCAGCACCGATCGCCTGGCGCGCCTGGCCAACCAGCTGCTGTCGCTGGCCCGCATCGAGAGCGGCGCCCAGGCCATCGCCGAGGGCGGCGCCGAACGCCTGGAGCTCAGCGAACTGGCACGGGAGCTGGCCATGGCGCTGGCGCCGCTGGCCCATGCCAAGGGCGTCGCCCTGGCCTTCGAGCCCTTCGCCAAGGCGCCGGTGATCGGCGAGCCGACGCTGCTCAACGAGCTGCTCTGCAATCTGGTGGAAAACGCCCTGGCCCATAGCCAGCCAGGTGGCAACATCGTGGTGCGGGTGCTGGCGCCGGCGGTGCTGGAAGTCGAGGACGACGGCCCCGGCATTCCGGCCAATGCGCGGGCCAAGGTCTTCGAGCGTTTTCAGCGCCTGGATCCGCAGTCCGGGGGCGCCGGTCTGGGGCTGGCCATCGTCGGGGAGATCTGCGCCGCCCACCGCGCCCGCATCCAGTTGCTGGACGGTGCGCTCGGTGGGCTACGGGTGCGGGTCGAATTTCCCGCCGAGGAAGCCTAGGCTCAGCCGAGCAGCGTCCGCGACTGTTCCACCGCGTCCCAGAAGGACTGATCCTGGGCGGGATCCGGCTGGTTGTTAAGCCCCAGGCGGATGCCGGCGGGCAGCGTCTGGACCGCGATGTCCTGCTGACCCTGGCGCTGCGCGTGCAGCTGCGAGGCGACCTGCACGATATCGGCGTAGTCGGCCGCCGCGGGCTGACGGTCCAGCACCAGATACTCCCGGGGCACGCAGGCGATGTCGGCCGGAAAATCCCAGACCTTGAGAATGCGTTCGCCGATCTGCGGATGGATGCGCGCCGTCACCTGATCGAGGGTGATGGCATTGGCCAGCAGGTCTTCCTGTTCTTCGGCATAGGTGAGGATCGGCAGCACGCCGATCTGGTGCACCAGGCCGGCGAGCAGGGCGCGGTCGGCCATCAGTCGCGTGTATTTCTTGCACAGCGCATGGCTGGTGGCGGCGATCTCGGTGCCCTGGCTCCAGACCTCGCGCATCTTGCGATCCACGGCGTCGCTGGTGGCCTGGAACATCTGCTGCATGGCCAGGCCCGTGGCCAGATTCGCCGTGTAATTGATGCCCAGGCGCCCGACCGCCATCTGCAGGTCGGTGATCTCCTTGCTGGTGCGCAGCAGCGGGCTGTTGACCACCTTGATCAGGCGCGCCGTCAAGGCGGCGTCCAAAGCGATCACCCGGCTCAGCTCGGCGACCCCCACGTTGGGGTCTTCGGCCGCTTCTCTGACCTTCAGCGCCACCTCGGGAAGGGTAGGCAGCACCACGCGATCGGTGTCTATCGCGTGGAGAAGATCCTGGACAACTTTTTCGGCAAGAGGAGTCATGACGTACCTGTGTGAGGAGCGGAAAAGGCGATCCCAACCTTCAGCGCTTTATTTCACGATCGCTATCGAGTGAGTAGGGCAAATCGAGTAAACGGCAGTTTGGCCCGTCCGAGCTGCCCACCGAGACGCGTCCATCCTCGGCGGCATCGCCCTGCAGCACCGCCAGGAATTCACAACCCTCGGCGCTAGACGCGGCGAGCACCACCTCGCCCACGCTGCTGCCATGCACCGGTGAGAACAGCGCGGTACCCACGGCAGGGGGCTGGCCGCTGCCGGCGAGTCGATAGAGGCGCCGCTTGAGCTTGCCCAGGTACTGCATGCGCGCGACGATCTCCTGGCCGGTGTAGCAGCCCTTGCGAAAGCTCACGCCATCCAGCGCCTGCAGATTGATCATCTGCGGGACGAACAGCTCGCGGGTCGCGCCGAACACCTGGCCCACGCCGGCCCGCACCTGGGCCAGCAGCCAGGCGTCGAGCGCGATCTCCGGCAAGGCTGGCGCCGCTACGTCCGCCGCGCGCCAGGTCTCGACCCGACCATCCTCCAGCCGCAGGGCGAAGCCGCCGTCGAGGGGCGTCACGGCATTGGCCTGGTCGGCCAGGACGCAATCGGGATAGGCGCTGGTGAAGCCGGTGGCAGAGAATCCCAGCCGTTGCCATTGCGCGCTTTCGTCGGTCAGCGTCGACTTGGAAAAGACCGCATATTTCTTCAGATCGGTCAGCAGCGGTTCGACCAGTTCCGTGGCCATCGCCAGCAGATAGCTGTCGGCCTGCCTGACGATGCGGAAGCTGGACACCAGGCGCCCCTTGGGTGTGCAGCGACCCCCCAGGCCGGCCTGGTCGTCAGTGAGATAGTTGAGGTTGCAGGTCACCTGCCCCTGGAGAAACTTGGTCGCATCGACCCCGCGGATGGCCAGGACGCCTTCGTGGGTCAAGCGGCAGAAATACGGCGAGTCGGCCATTGCGGCAGCAGCTCCGTGTCGAGTGAAGCCGCTCATCATAGGCGCGCCCGGGGTGAATGTCAGGCGCACTGCGCGGCGGGGCGCTTCGGGCTTATACTGCGCCGATTGTCGCAGGAGTCCCCATGAGTACCGAAGCTACCGAACTCAACAAATTGTACTGGCACAGCCGTCGCGGCATGCTGGAACTGGATGTATTGCTGGTGCCCTTCGTCAAGGAGGTCTATTCCTCCCTGGGCGCGGAAGACCAGGCCCGCTATCGCAAGCTGCTCGAGTGCGAGGATCAGGACATGTTCCACTGGTTCATGCAGCGTGGCGAACCGGAAGACCGCGATCTGCAGCTCATCGTGCGCATGATCCTGGACCGTGTCCAACCGGCTTGAGCCCTTCGAATGCCGCTGGAGCGCCTCTGCCGGCCTCCTGCGGCTGCACGCCCTGGCCGCCTTCGCCGCAGGGATCTGCCCCTGGCTGGCGGCCATTCCCTGGACGCTCAAGCCCCTGCTGACGCTGCTGGTTCTCTGGTCCTGGCAGCGCGTGCGCCAGCGCCAGCTCCAGCAGCGCTACCCGGGCGTGCCACGGCGGCTGCGGCATGGCGCCGAGGGTTGGCAGCTCTGGTCGCCAGCGACCGGTTGGCAGGCCATCCAGGTGCGCCCGGACAGCCTGGCCCTGGCGCGGTTGGTGGTGCTGCGTTATCGGGTGCCGGACGAAAGACGCACCCGCAGTCTCTGCATCGCCCGCGACAGCCTCGGCGCGGACGCCCATCGCCGCCTGAGAGTCAGGCTTCGCTTCGCGCCGCGTCGGTTCGCGGCACCAGAATAGTGTCCCGGGCCGTGCTGGCGAGCTGCGGATAGTCCAGGGTGAAGTGCAGGCCGCGACTCTCCTGGCGGGCGAGGGCGCTCTCGATGATCAGTTCGGCCACCTGCGCCAGGTTGCGCAACTCGATCAGATCGCGACTCACTCTATAGTTGCTGTAGAACTCGTCGATCTCGTCCATCAGCAGCCGAATCCGATGGCGAGCGCGCACCAGTCGCTTGGAGGTGCGCACGATGCCGACGTAGTCCCACATGAAGCGCCGCAACTCGTCCCAGTTGTGCGCGATCACCACGTCCTCGTCTGAGTCCGTCACCTGGCTGGCATCCCAGTCGGGCAGGTCACGCGGCATGGCGATCTCGGCTTCTTGCGCCTGGATGTCCAGTGCCGCCGAGCGTGCGTAGACGAAGCACTCCAGCAGCGAATTGCTGGCCATGCGATTGGCGCCATGCAGACCGGTACAGCTGGTTTCGCCGATGGCGTAGAGACCGGCCAGATCCGAGCGTCCGTGCTCATCGACGCGCACCCCGCCACAGGTGTAGTGCGCGGCCGGTACCACGGGGATCGGATCGCGGGTGATGTCGATGGCCAGTTCCAGGCAGCGGCGATAGACCGTGGGAAAGTGCTCCTGCACGAAATCCGCCGGCTTGTGGCTGATGTCGAGGAAGACGCAGTCGATGCCCAGGCGCTTCATCTCGTGGTCGATGGCGCGGGCCACCACGTCGCGCGGTGCCAGGTCGGCGCGGGGGTCGAAGCGCGGCATGAAGCGTTCGCCATCGGGCAGGCGCAATACGGCCCCCTCGCCACGCAGGGCTTCGGTGATCAGGAAGCTCCGCGCATGGGGGTGATAGAGGCAAGTCGGATGAAACTGGTTGAATTCCAGATTGGCCACCGAGCAGCCGGCGCGCCAGGCCATGGCGATGCCGTCGCCGCTGGCGCTGTCCTGGTTGGTGCTATAGAGGTAGGCCTTGCTGGCTCCGCCGGTGGCCAGCACCGTGAAGCGCGCGTGCAAGGTATCCACCTGATCGCTGGTGCGGTCGAGCACATAGGCGCCCAGGCAGCGCGCGCCCGGCCGGCCGAGTTTTTCTGTGGTGATCAGATCCACCGCCACGCGCTGGCTGAGCAGCTGGATGTTGGGGCGGCCTTCGGCGGTGCGCAGCAGGGTGTCGAAGATGGCCATGCCGGTGGCATCGGCGGCGTGAATGATACGCCGGTGGCTGTGGCCGCCTTCCCGGGTCAGGTGAAAGCCAAGACCGCCCTTGGCGGCGTCCAGCTCACGGGTGAAGGGCACGCCCTGGTCGATCAGCCACTGCATGGCCTCGCGACTGTGCTCGACGGTGAAGCGCACGGCGGCCTCGTCGCACAGCCCGGCGCCCGCGACTAGGGTATCCTGCACGTGCGCCTCGACGGTATCGCCTTCGTCCAGCACGGCGGCGACACCCCCCTGCGCCCAGTAGGTCGAGCCATGCGCCAGTTCGCCCTTGCTCAGCACCGCGATCGACAGCGACGCGGGCAGATTGAGCGCGAGCGTCAGGCCCGCGGCGCCACTGCCGATTACCAGGACATCGAATTCCAGATGACGCGCCATGACGTTTCCTTCTCACCGAGACGGCGAGTATAGGAACACGGCGGCTGACGGCATAGCCATCGGTGGGGAAGGGGCAGGGAACTCGCGGGCGTCAAACGGGGTCTATGTACAGATAATCGCTCATCCGTGCGGCCGGAGTGCCTCGACGAGAATGGGCCATCTGCCAAAGCCAAATCAGTGATACCCAGGAGCGATCAGCAGCCATTTTAGTGCTCGCTCATCAACTGCTGTGGAGGGGAGAAACTTCGTGCAACAGCCCAGTCTAGCAGCGCGCGTCGATAGTGAAGGCAAGGACGATACCGAGCTGCAAGCCAAGGATAGCAAGCAAGCCCTGCCCACTCAGGAGCAGGATCAACAACTGGTCGAGCGCGTGCAGCGCGGCGACAAGCGCGCCTTCGACCTGCTGGTGCTCAAGTATCAGCACAAGATTCTCGGTCTGATCGTGCGTTTCGTCCACGATACCCAGGAAGCTCAGGACGTCGCTCAGGAGGCTTTCATCAAAGCCTATCGCGCCCTCGGGAACTTCCGTGGCGACAGTGCTTTCTACACCTGGCTTTATCGCATCGCCATCAACACGGCAAAGAACCATCTGGTTGCCCGGGGTCGTCGTCCACCGGACAGCGACGTCAGCGCCGAAGATGCGGAATTTTATGAAGGCGACCATGCTCTAAAGGACATCGAGTCCCCGGAGCGGTCTCTTTTGCGGGATGAGATCGAGGCCACCGTGCATCGGACCATCCAGCAACTCCCGGAAGATCTGCGTACTGCGCTGACCCTTCGTGAGTTCGAAGGCCTCAGCTACGAGGACATTGCCAATGTAATGCAATGTCCGGTAGGAACGGTCCGGTCCCGGATTTTTCGGGCTCGGGAAGCGATAGACAAAGCATTGCAGCCCCTGCTGCGTGATGCATAGACAGCGGCGACAGCTTTTAGAGAGGTAATACGTATGAGTCGTGAAGCCCTGCTGGAATCCCTGTCCGCTGTTATGGATAACGAAGCGGACGAATTCGAAACCCGGCGCGTCATCGCCGAGGTCAGCAAGGACCCGGAATTGCGCGCCACCTGGTCGCGCTACGCCATGGTCAGCGCCGTGATTCGCGGTGAGCCCATGCTGCCGAATCTGGACATCGCCAAAGGCGTCACCACCACGCTGGAGCGTGATGAGGTCGCCGCAGCGCCGGCAGCAGCGCCTGTCGCTGCTCAGGCGAGCAAGGGTCGCTGGTCGAGCCTGGGTCGTGTCGCGGTTGCCGCGTCCGTTACCTTCGCCGTACTGGCGGGCGTGCGGATGTACAACCAGTCCGACGTCTCCACCCAGGGTCTGGCCCAGCAGGCGCCGAGCCAGCTGACCGTGCCGCAACCCGCGCGTAGTCCGGCTGTACTGGCCAGCTTCAGCGAAGAGAGCACCAAGGCCAACGCCGAAGTCAAGGCTGATCAGCCTGCGGCAGGTGAAAAGCAGGACGCTCCTGCTCAGCGTTGATCCGCTGGTTTCATCTCGAAACGGCGCCCGGAGACCAGCTCCAGGCGCCGTTTTTTTTGCCCTGGAGATTTTCGACCAGGTCGCAAAAAAGCTTCGAAAGCTATCGTTCAGCAAGGGCGTGGTATTTCTGCTGCCAGTCGTCACTGACAGTGCCTCCGATCCCGGAAAGGCAGGTTGCCAGCGATGTGTTCAAGTCATTGGATAGAGTGGAGCTGCATGCGCATGCGCAATCTAAAGCATTACACGGCGGCCCTGATGGGGCTCTGGTTGATGGGTCTGACGGCCATGGCGCGGGCCGATCTGCCGGATTTCACCGGTCTGGTCGAGGCGGCGTCTCCCGCGGTCGTCAACATCAGCACCCGGCAGAAAATTCCCGAAGGTCGAGGTGCCGGCGCCATGACCATGCCGGATCTGGAAGGTCTGCCACCGGGTATCCGTGAATTCTTCGAGCGCAGCATTCCGCAGATGCCGCGCAGTCCCCGGGGCAAGCAGGAGCAGGCCCAGTCGCTGGGTTCCGGCTTCATCATCTCGCCCGATGGCTACATTCTGACCAACAACCATGTGGTCGCCGATGCCGACGAGATCCTGGTACGCCTTTCCGATCGCAGCGATCACACCGCCAAGCTGATCGGTGCGGATCCCCGTACCGACGTGGCCCTGCTGAAGATCGACGCCAAGGACCTGCCTACCCTCAAGCTGGGCAATTCCGACCAGCTCAAGGTCGGTGAATGGGTGCTGGCCATCGGCTCACCCTTCGGCTTCGATCATTCGGTCACCGCCGGTATCGTCAGCGCCAAGGGGCGCAGCCTGCCCAATGAAAGCTACGTGCCCTTCATCCAGACCGACGTAGCCATCAATCCGGGCAACTCCGGCGGCCCGCTGTTCAACCTCAAGGGTGAAGTGGTCGGAATCAACTCGCAGATCTTCACCCGTTCCGGGGGCTTCATGGGGCTGTCCTTCGCCATCCCCATCGACGTCGCCATGAACGTGGCCAATCAGCTCAAGACGGAAGGCAAGGTCAGCCGCGGCTGGCTGGGCGTGGTCATCCAGGAAGTGGACAAGGATCTCGCCGAGTCCTTCGGCCTGGATCGTCCGGCGGGTGCCCTGGTCGCCCAGACCCTCGACGACGGTCCCGCCGCCAAGAGCGGTATCAAGGTGGGTGATGTCATCCTCTCGGTCAATGGCCAGAAGATCGAGGAATCCGCCGACCTGCCGCACCTGATCGGCAACCTCAAGCCGGGTGCCAAGGCCGACATGGAGATCATCCGCGAAGGCAAGCGGCAGAATCTGAGCGTCACCGTGGGCGACATGCCCAAGGATGATCAGGTCGCTTCCGGTGGCGAGCGTGGCTCTGACCGCGCCAGCAATCGCCTGGGCATCGCCGTCGCCAACCTGACGCCCGAGCAGAAGAAGACGCTGGATATCCAGGGTGGCGTGGTCATCAACAAGCTGAGTGGTGACGGTCCCGCCGCGGCCATTGGCCTGCGTCCGGGTGACGTCATCACCCATCTGAACAACCAGCCGATCGAATCGGCCCCGGCCTTCGAGAAGATCACCTCGGCGCTGCCGGCGGGGCGCTCCATCTCGATGCGCGTGGTGCGCGACGGTCGCGCCAGCTTCATCACCTTCAAGCTGCCCGGCAAGTAACGGCAAGGCAGGCGCGCGGGGGCGGGCGACCGCCCCTTCTTTTTGTCCGCTCGAACGGCGCGAGTCCCCTTGTTTGCCGCATTCAGGTAAACTCCCCCGCTATTTTCCCGGCGGATGTTCCGCCGCTGGCTATTCGAGTGCTGATTCGTGAGTGATCTGAGCCATATCCGCAATTTCTCCATCATCGCCCACATCGATCACGGCAAGTCGACGCTTGCGGATCGGTTCATCCAGATGTGTGGTGGCTTGAGCGACCGAGAAATGGAGGCCCAGGTCCTGGATTCCATGGACCTCGAGCGTGAGCGTGGCATCACCATCAAGGCCCACAGCGTTACGCTGTACTACAAGGCCGAAGACGGTAAGACCTACCAGCTCAACTTCATCGATACTCCCGGCCACGTCGACTTCACCTATGAAGTCAGCCGCTCGCTGGCCGCCTGCGAAGGCGCGCTGCTGGTGGTGGACGCGGGGCAGGGCGTGGAAGCCCAGTCGGTCGCCAACTGCTATACCGCCATCGAGCAGGGCCTCGAGGTCATGCCGGTGCTGAACAAGATGGATCTGCCCCAGGCCGATCCGGACAAGGTCAAGGCCGAAATCGAGCACATCATCGGCATCGATGCGACCAACGCCGTGCCTTGCAGTGCCAAGAGCGGCATGGGCGTGCCCGAGGTGCTCGAACAGCTGGTCAAGGTCATTCCGCCGCCGGAAGGCGAGATCGAGGCGCCGCTGCAGGCGCTGATCATCGACTCCTGGTTCGACAACTACCTGGGCGTCGTTTCGCTGGTACGCGTCAAGCACGGTCGGGTCAAGAAGGGCGACAAGATCCTGGTCAAGTCCACCGGCAAGGTGCACCAGGTCGACAGCGTCGGCGTCTTCTCGCCCAAGCACACCGAGATGCCTGATCTGAAGGCCGGTGAAGTGGGCTTCATCATCGCCGGCATCAAGGAAATCCTCGGCGCCCCGGTCGGTGACACCCTGACCCTCAGCGCCACCCCTGACGTGGCCATGCTGCCAGGCTTCCAGCGGGTCAAGCCGCAGGTCTATGCCGGTCTGTTCCCGGTCAGCTCCGACGACTTCGAGGACTTCCGCGAAGCCCTGCAGAAGCTCACCCTCAACGACGCGGCCCTGCAATACGAGCCGGAAAGCTCCGAGGCCCTCGGCTTCGGCTTCCGCATCGGCTTCCTCGGCATGCTGCACATGGAGATCATCCAGGAGCGTCTGGAGCGGGAATACGATCTCGACCTCATCACCACGGCGCCGACCGTGGTCTTCGAGGTGGTGCTCAAGGATGGCAGCACCATCTATGTCGACAACCCCTCGAAACTGCCGGATCTGGCCTCCGTCGCCGAGATGCGCGAGCCCATCGTCCGGGCCAACATCCTGGTCCCCCAGGAGCACCTGGGCAACGTCATCACCCTGTGCATCGAGAAGCGTGGCGTCCAGCGCGACATGCAGTTCCTCAGCAGCCAGGTGCAGGTCAGCTACGATCTGCCGATGAACGAGGTGGTGCTGGACTTCTTCGACCGCCTGAAGTCGGTGAGCCGCGGCTATGCGTCGCTCGATTACAGCTTCGATCGCTTCGAAGCGGCCAGCCTGGTCAAGCTCGACGTCCTCATCAACGGCGAGAAGGTCGACGCCCTGGCCCTGATCGTCCATCGCGACAAGGCGCACTACAAGGGTCGCGCCCTGACCGAGAAGATGAAGGAGCTGATCCCGCGGCAGATGTTCGACGTGGCGATCCAGGCAGCCATCGGCGGTCAGATCGTCGCCCGTACCACCGTCAAGGCGCTGCGCAAGAACGTCCTGGCCAAGTGCTATGGCGGTGACGTCTCCCGTAAGCGCAAGCTGCTGGAAAAGCAGAAGGCGGGTAAGAAGCGCATGAAGCAGGTTGGTAGCGTAGAGATTCCTCAAGAGGCCTTCCTGGCCGTGCTCAAGGTGGATAGCTGAAGCCCATGTCCTGGAACTTCCCTCTGTTGCTGGTTCTCGCGGTCGCCGTCTGCGGCGTCCTGGCGCTCATCGATCTGCTGGTGCTCGCACCGCGTCGTCGCAAGGCGATCCAGACCTACGGGCAGCAGGTCAGCGAGCCTGATCCCGTGGTCCTGGAGCAGTTGAACAAGGAACCGGCGCTGGTCGAGTACGGGAAGTCCTTCTTTCCCGTCCTGGCCATCGTGCTGATCCTGAGATCCTTCCTGGTGGAGCCGTTCCAGATTCCTTCGGGCTCCATGAAGCCGACCCTGGAAGTGGGCGACTTCATCCTGGTGAACAAATTCGCCTACGGCATCCGCCTGCCGGTGATCGATCTCAAGGTCATTCCGATCGGTGATCCGCAGCGTGGCGACGTCATGGTATTCCGCTATCCCAGCGATCCCAGCGTCAACTACATCAAGCGCGTGATTGGCGTGCCGGGCGATACCATCCGCTATACCAGCGACAAGCAGCTGTACATCAACGGCCAGCGCGTCAGCGAGGAGCTGGTGGGCGACGAGCCGGGTTCGCTGGGCAGCGTCAAGCTGTTCAAGGAGCAACTGGGCAAGGCCGAACACCTGATCCGCGAAGAGATGACCCGCTACCGCATGGAGCCTGACCACGAGTGGAAGGTGCCGGCCGGTCACTACTTCATGATGGGTGACAATCGCGACAACTCCAACGACAGTCGCTACTGGGACGATCCCAGCATTCCCCGTGACCTGCTCGGCATGGTTCCCGATCGTAATATCGTCGGCAAGGCCTTCGCCGTCTGGCTGAGCTGGCCGGAGCCCAAGCTGCAGAGCATGCCCACCCTGTCTCGCGTAGGTATCATCAGATGAATGAACGCAGAGTATCCGGTCTCCCGTCGCGTCAGCAGGGTCTGTCGTTTCTCGGTGGTCTGCTCGGACTCTGCGTCATTGCCTTCCTGGCCAGCACGGCCATGAAACTCGTGCCGCATTACCTGGACTACAATGCTCTGACCAAGGTCATCGAATCCATCGGCGACAACCCCGATAACCAGATTCGCAGCGTGTCCGACGTCTACAGCTACGTGGGGAAGGGTATGCAGGTGAACGACATCCGTGATCTCGATCTGCAGAAGGCCATGCGTGTCGAAGCCGACGGCAACCATCTGCAGATCCGCCTCGACTATGAAAAACGTGAACACCTGATTCGCAACATCGATCTGGTCGTTCGTTTCAATCGTGATTTCCGTATAAATCTCCCGTGACTTTATCTCTAGATCGCCTCGAGCGTCGGCTGGGTTATACCTTCCAGGACCCGGACCTGATGCTGCTCGCCCTCACGCACCGCAGCTTTGCCGGTCGCAACAACGAACGCCTGGAATTTCTCGGCGACGCCATCCTCAACTTCATCATCGGCGAAGCCCTCTACGATCACTTCCCCCAGGCCCGCGAAGGCCAGCTGTCCCGCTTGCGGGCCAAGCTGGTGAAAGGCGAGACCCTGGCGCTGCTGGCACGCAGCTTCGAACTCGGCGACTACCTGCGCCTGGGTTCCGGTGAACTGAAGAGCGGTGGCTTTCGTCGCGAATCCATTCTCGCCGATGCCATGGAAGCCCTGATCGGCGGCATCTATCTTGATGCCGGCATGGACGCGGCCAAAGACCGGGTCATGGCCTGGCTCGGTCCGCAACTGCGCGAGCTGACGCCGGTGGATACCAACAAGGATCCCAAGACGCGACTGCAGGAGTTCCTCCAGGCACGCGCCTGCGACCTGCCGCGCTACGAAGTGGTCGCCATCGAAGGAGAGCCCCATTGCCGGGTCTTCTTCGTCGAATGCGAGATCGCCATGCTCAACGAAAAGACGACGGGGCAGGGCGTCAGTCGCCGCATCGCCGAACAGATAGCTGCCTCGGCGGCCTTGATCGCCCTGGGCGTGGAGAATGGTCATGAATGATGAGCTGAAGACATCGCGCTGCGGCTACGTAGCCATCGTGGGGCGTCCCAACGTCGGCAAGTCCACGCTGCTCAACCATATCCTCGGGCAGAAACTCGCCATCACCTCGCGCAAGCCGCAGACCACCCGGCACAACATGCTCGGCATCAAGACCGAGGGGGAGGTCCAGACCATCTATGTGGATACCCCCGGTCTGCACAAGGAAAACCAGAAGGCGCTCAACCGCTTCATGAACAAGACGGCCGTCACCGCCCTGCGCGATGTGGACGTCGTGGTGTTCGTGGTCGATCGCACCCGCTGGACCGACGAAGACCAGATGGTGCTGGAGCGGGTGCGCTTCGTGAAATGCCCGGTGCTGCTCGCCGTCAACAAGATGGATCGCCTGGAAGACAAGGCCGACATGCTGCCGCACCTGCAATGGCTGCAGGAGCAGTTGCCGGAAGCCGCGCTCATTCCGATCTCGGCCCAGCACGGCCACAATCTCGACGCCCTCGAGGAACTGGTCGCCGAACGTCTGCCGGAAGGTGACCACTTCTTCCCCGAGGACCAGATCACCGACAGATCCAGCCGCTTCCTCGCGGCCGAACTGATCCGCGAAAAGATCATGCGCCAGCTGGGGGCGGAATTGCCCTATCAGGTCGCGGTCGAGATCGAGGAGTTCAAGTACGACAACGGGGTGCTGCACATCCATGGCCTGATTCTGGTCGAGCGCGATGGCCAGAAGAAGATCCTCATCGGTCAGGCCGGCGAGCGCATCAAGCGGATCGGCCAGGAAGCCCGCCACGACATGGAAACCCTGTTCGACGCCAAGGTCATGCTCAACCTCTGGGTCAAGGTCAAAGGCGGTTGGTCCGATGACGAGCGTGCCCTGCGCTCTCTGGGTTATTCCGACCTCTAGCGATGCAGGCGTCCGAGCCGCTGTTCGTCCTGCATTCGCGTCCCTACCGGGAAAGCAGTGCGCTGGTGGATGTGTTCGGCGCCTTTGGCCGGGTCCGTACCGTGTTGCGGGCAGCCCGCTCCCGCTCCGGGAGCCTGGCCAGACCCTTCATTCCGCTCGAGGCCCAGCTCAGCGGGCGAGGGGAGCTGAAGAATCTGCAGAAGGTGGCGGCTCTGGCGCCGCCCTTTCTGCTCCAGGGGCAGGCCCTTTTCAGTGGCTTCTATCTCAACGAACTGCTGGTCCGGCTGCTACCCGCCGAAGATCCCTATCCCGCCCTCTTCGAACTCTATGGTCTGACCCTGGCCGCCCTGGTCCAGGGTCGTCCGGTCGAACCCCTGTTGCGTACCTTCGAATGGCGTTTGCTCGATCTGCTGGGCTACGGCTTTTCGCTGTCTCAGGCCCTGGACGGCCGGGCCATCGACGGCCAGCGCCTTTATCGCTTCATTCCGGATCAGGGCTTCGAGCCCGTCGACGAGGTTCGCCCGGGCTGTCTGGCTGGCGCGGAAATCCTGGCACTGGATCGCGGCGAGTGGGACGATCCCACGGTAGTTCGCGCTGCCAAGCGCCTGATGCGCCAGGCCCTGGCGCCGCACCTGGGCAGCAAACCCCTGATGAGTCGCGAATTGTTCGCCAAGCCAAGTGAATAAGCCATGAAAGAGTTCAGTCGTGTCCTGTTGGGCGTCAACATCGATCATGTCGCCACCCTGCGCCAGGCCCGGGGTACGAGGTATCCCGATCCGGTCAAGGCGGCACTGGACGCCGAGGAGGCCGGAGCGGACGGCATCACCCTGCACCTGCGTGAGGACCGTCGGCATATCCAGGAGCGGGATGTCCGCCTGCTGCGCGACCTCCTGCAGACCCGCATGAATCTCGAAGTCGCCCTGACCCCCGAGATGCTGGCCTTCGCCCAAGAGATCCGTCCCGAGCACGTCTGCCTGGTGCCGGAGCGCCGGGAAGAGCTGACCACCGAAGGTGGGCTGGATGTCCTGGGTCAGGTCCAGCGCATCCGTGATGCCATCGCCGCGCTGCCCGCTTCGGAGGTATCCCTCTTTATAGACCCGGATCTGCAGCAGATTCAGGCGGCCAAGGACTGCGGCGCCCCGGTGATCGAACTGCACACCGGTCGCTATGCCGAGGCTGACACCCAGCACGAGCAGACTCTGGAGCTGCAGCGCCTGGCCAAGGCGATGGAATTCGCCACCGGCCTCGGGCTGGTGGTCAATGCCGGCCATGGCCTGCACTACCACAATGTTCAGCCGATCGCGGCCTTGCCAGGTATCAACGAGCTGAACATCGGTCATGCCATCGTCGCCCAGGCAGTCTTCGTCGGCTTCAAGCAGGCGGTCAGGGACATGGCCGAATTGATCCGCTGCAACTCGGTCGTAAAATAACTGTTGACCTGCCCCGAAACTCCCCTATAATGCGCCCCACTTCCGGCGCAGATGCTGAAGCGGCTTGAAAATCAAGCACTTAGGTCTGAGCCGGGCGAGGGGTCCAGGGATTCTTCGCTGTTTGGTCTTCACCTTCGGGTGAT
>NZ_JASCON010000095.1:0-19475 GCF_029959585.1 Pseudomonas sp. PS02302 | reverse complement strand
CGGGGCCCCCCCCGGGGGGGGGGCGGGGGGGCCCCCCGGGGGGGGGGGGGGGGGGGGGGGCGCCCCCCCCCCCCCCCCCCCCCCCCACGCCCGGCAGTTCGCGATCCAGCAGCACCAGTGGCAGGCGGCTGCCCAGATGGCGCAGGTCGGCGGCGTGCTGGCCAAAGGTGTTCACGATCAGGCCTTCGATGCTGTAGGACTGCAGCGCGGCCAGTTGCTGGCGCTCCTGGCGGGCGTCCTGGTCGGTGTTGCAGATCAGCAGCGAATAGCCCTGCTGGCGGCAGGCGGTTTCCACGCCATGCATCACCGCGGTGGAATAGGGATTGAGCAGATCGGCCACCAGCATGCCGATCAGGCGGCTGCGACCACGCTTGAGACCGCGGGCCATCTGGTTGGGCTGGAAATCGAGGGCGACCACGGCCTGCTCGATGCGCGCGGCGAGGGAATCGGACAGCAGACGGCGATCGTCGCTGATGTAGCGAGACACGCTGGCCTTGGACACGCCGGCGGCGGCGGCCACTTCGGCGATGGTCGCACGGGTGGCGCGCGGACCGGGGAGAAAGACATCGTTCATGGCGTACCGCTGTTAGGATTTTGTAGGTGCCTGAAACCGGTTTCAGTAAATCTTTTCTCACGGGGGTCGGCAAGCCGGTCTAAGGTGCAGGCCGACCAGTGGTCGCCGCAGGCGGTCGCTGGCTGCGGTCATCTTTTAGGTTCTCTCTTGCACAGGAAGGTCTCGATGGACGTCCTCGACAGTCTTGCCCGGCAACTGGGTGAAGCCCTGCAGGCGGCTGGCGCCCAGGTCACCACCGCCGAATCCTGCACCGGTGGCGGCATCGCCGAGGCGATCACCCGCGTCGCCGGCAGTTCGGCCTGGTTCGAGGCCGGCTTCGTCACCTATTCCAACCGCCAGAAGACCCTGCAGCTGGACGTGCCCGAGGCGCTGTTCGAGCAGGTCGGCGCGGTCAGCGAGGAGGTGGTGGCGGCCATGGCGCTGGGCGCGCAACAGCGCGCCGGTGCCCGCTTCGCGGTCGCGGTGAGCGGTATCGCCGGGCCGGGTGGCGCGGTGCCGGGCAAGCCGGTCGGCACCGTCTGGCTGGCCTGGCGCGACGGCGAAAAGTTGTACACCGAACGGCAGGTCTTTGCCGGCGATCGCGCCGCCGTTCGCCAGCAGACCCAAGTCCGCGCGCTGCAGGTTCTATTGGCCTTTCTGGCCGAGGAAAAAGGCCCTCGGGTGTAGCAACCGGAGGGCGACTATGGTTTAATACTGTTCACTTATACAGGTATCCACGGCCGTCTGGCCCTTCTTTCTCCGAGAGGAATCTAATGGACGACAACAAAAAGCGTGCCCTGGCCGCGGCCTTGGGACAGATCGAAAAGCAATTCGGCAAGGGCACCGTGATGCGCATGGGCGATCACGAGCGCCAGGCCATTCCGGCGATTTCCACCGGTTCCCTGGGCCTGGACATCGCCCTCGGCATCGGTGGCCTGCCCAAGGGCCGGATCGTCGAAATCTATGGTCCCGAGTCTTCGGGCAAGACCACCCTGACCCTGTCGGTCATCGCCCAGGCCCAGAAGCAGGGCGCGACCTGCGCCTTCGTCGACGCCGAACATGCCCTGGATCCGGACTACGCCGGCAAGCTGGGCGTCAATGTCGACGACCTGCTGGTGTCCCAGCCGGATACCGGTGAACAGGCCCTGGAAATCACCGACATGCTGGTGCGCTCCAACGCCGTCGACGTCATCATCGTCGACTCCGTGGCCGCCCTGGTGCCCAAGGCCGAGATCGAAGGCGAGATGGGTGACATGCACGTGGGCCTGCAGGCGCGCCTGATGTCCCAGGCGCTGCGCAAGATCACCGGCAACATCAAGAACGCCAACTGCCTGGTCATCTTCATCAACCAGATCCGCATGAAGATCGGGGTGATGTTCGGCAACCCCGAGACCACTACCGGCGGTAACGCCCTGAAGTTCTATTCGTCGGTCCGCCTGGACATCCGTCGCATCGGCGCGGTGAAGGAAGGCGACGAGGTGATCGGCAGCGAAACCCGCGTCAAGGTGGTCAAGAACAAGGTGGCACCGCCGTTCCGCCAGGCCGAGTTCCAGATCCTCTACGGCAAGGGTATCTACCTGAACGGCGAGATCATCGATCTGGGCGTGCAGCTGGGTCTGATCGAGAAGTCGGGTGCCTGGTACAGCTACCAGGGCAGCAAGATCGGCCAGGGCAAGGGCAACGCTGCCAAGTTCCTGGAAGACAATCCCGAGATCAAGGGCGCCGTGGACAAGGCGATCCGCGAGAAGCTGCTGAGCCAGCCGACCAATCAGAAGGCCGAAGTGGCCGCTGAAGAAAGCGCTGACGTCGATCTCTGATCGCCTGCCAGTGCTCCAGACGACCCCCGCCCCGTGCGGGGGTTTTCGTATGAGGAGGATCACCCTTGGGCAATCCGCTGGATACCACCGCTGCCATCCGTTTCGCCGCCATGGATCTGCTGGCGCGTCGCGAGCATGGCCGTGAAGAGCTGTCGCGCAAGCTGCGGCGGCGTGGGGCCGAGGAGGAACTGCTCGGTCCCGTACTTGATCGCCTGGCCGAGGATGGCCTGCTCGATGAAAGTCGCTATCTGGAGAGCTATATCGCCAGCCGCGCCCGCTCCGGTTACGGGCCCATGCGCATCCGCGAGGAACTGGGCCAGCGTGGCCTGAAAAGAGAGCAGGTGGAAATGGCCCTGCGCGAAGCGGATGTGGACTGGCAGGCGCAGCTGGAAGAGGTCTGGCGCCGGAAATTCGGCACGCCACCGGCCGACGCCAAGGAACGCGCCAAGCAAGGGCGCTTCCTGGCCTACCGGGGCTATGCCATGGACGGGATCAACCGGGTATTGAGCCGGCGGTAGTGGGTTGTGGCTCGTGCTGTTGGGCTTCGCTGCGCTCAGCGCCAACCTACAAGGGCAGCTGGGGTAGGTTGGGTTGAGACGGCTTTATCGTCGAAGCCCAACATGGGGTGCGGTGCGCCGACCTAGGTGGCTGCCCAATGCTCCGGCCGATTGATTTCGTCCACCAGTTCGCGCAGACGACCGTAGTGACGGCCGTGGAAGTCGAAGGCGAGGCGTGTCAGATGGGCGAATTCCGCTTCGTCGGGCTGGCCTTCCCCGGGCGCCAGCTGGATGAAACCCGGGGTCCGGCAGAGGTCGCCGAAATCGGTTGCCAGGCGTGCAAGACAGGCCGGTGTCAGGGCGTGCTTGAGGCGGATATGGAACAGGCCGTCACGTCGGCGGGTGGAGTGGTAGTTGCCATAGAAGTGCTCGATCTCGGCGGCGGCGGCTTCCGCTGAGCGTACCAGCCGGACCAGCTTGAGATCGGCGGGCAGGATGTAGCCTTCTTCCAGCAGATTGCGCTGCAGATAGGCCAGGGTGTCGTCCCAGAAGTGGCCGTCGGGGGTGTCCAGCAGGACCAGCGGCACCAGCGGACTCTTGCCGGTCTGGATCAGGGTGAGCACCTCGAAGGTCTCGTCCAGGGTGCCGAAACCGCCGGGGCAGAGCACCAGGGCATCCGCCTCCTTGAGAAAGAATAGCTTGCGCACATAGAAGAAGTGAAAGGACAGCAGGTGATCCGTGCCCTCGATGGTGGGATTGGCGCGCTGTTCGAAGGGCAGGGTGATGTTGAAGCCGAGACTGGCCTCGGGCCCTGCGCCTTCGTGGGCCGCGCCCATGATGCCGGCGCCGCCGCCGGTGATGACCATCATGTCGCGGCGGGCCAGGGCACTGCCCAGTTCGCGGGCGAGGGCATAGAGGCCATGATCGATGCGGGTCCGCGCCGAGCCGAATACCGTGACCTTGCGTCGCCGGCGGAAGCGCTCCAGGGTGCGGAAGGCCTGCTCCAGCTCCTTGAGCGTCTGCAGCATGATCTTGGCGTCCCAGCGTGCCGGATTGGTCTGCGCCATGCGCACCACCGTCACCAGCATCTCGCGGTAGAGGCCCAGGTTGGGACTGCCGCCCGGGAGGGCGTGCTCCAGCAATTCGTCGATGCGCTGACCGAGGTCGGCGGCGCTGGGCTCCACGTGGCGGGCCAGGTAGCTGTCGTCGCTGTCCTCGGTCATGGCCGCGGTCTCCGCTTACTTGCCCAGGCCGCAGTCGGCCGCCTGGAAGCGCTCGACCATGACCGGCTTGTTGGTCTGGTATTCGGTGAAGTCATAGACCAAGGTGGCGCCACGGGCCAGCAGTTGGCGATAACCATTGTTTTGGCAGACGCTTTCGGCGAGCTGTACCCGCACCGTGGCCGGATTCTCGCGCATGCGGGCGGCATGGGCCGGGCGGACGCTGAGGTTGTTGATCAGCTGCTTGCCCTGCACGGTATAGCCGCGGTCGAGGATGTCTTCGTTGATGGCGCGGGGCGTGCCCTGGCTGCTCTCGGTCGCCACCTTGCGCAGCATCTGGTTGAGCTCGTGGTCCTTGAGCGACTCGGCCGCCTGGACGGTGAAGGGCAGGGCGAGGGTCAGGGCGAGCAAAGCAAAACGAGGCATCGTGTTCTCCAGCGTAGAGGAGCCCGTTTCGACCGTGGTCGCGGGCGGGGGTTCGCAGGGCGTCTGCGCAGGGTAACCTGCCTGGCCGCCGCGGGCATCCCGATCGCTCTGGTAAACTGCGCTTTTGCCCCGCGAGCCCGGCATGACCCCGATCAGCGACACCCCTCTGCATGCCGTGGCCCGTCTGCGCCAGGAGCGCCTGGCGCGCAGCATCAAGCCCTTCATCGCCCGTGGCTCGCGCATGGCGCGTTGCCCGAATTGCCGCCTGGCACCCAGCCACTGCCTCTGCGACCTGCGTCCCCTGCGCCAGACCCATGCCGGCATGTGCCTGCTGATGCACGACGTCGAGCCGCTCAAGCCGAGCAACACCGGTTGGCTGATCGCCGACGTGGTGGCCGACACCCAGGCCTTCGGCTGGAGTCGCACGGCGGTGGATCCGGCGCTGCCGGCATTGCTCGCGCAGCCGGAATGGCAACCGCTGCTGGTGTTTCCCGGCGAGTACGCCGCGCCCGAGCGGGTGGTCGAGAGCCTGCCGCTGGCACCCGGTCAGCGCCCGCTGTTCGTGCTGCTGGATGCTACCTGGACCGAGGCGCGCAAGATGTTTCGCAAGAGTCCCTATCTGGACCGACTGCCGGTGCTGAGCTTCCAGCCCAATGCCCTGTCGCGCTATCGCCTGCGGCGCTCGACCCGGGGCGAGCACCTGTGCACCGCCGAGGTCGCCGCCCTGTGCCTGGAACTGGCCGGCGAGGCACCGGCCGGTCGGCTGCTGGAGGCCTATCTGGATGTCTTCAGCGAGCGCTACCTGGACGCCAAGCATCACCTGCCGCTGGCGGCGGACAGCCCGGCCAGCCGGCAACTCAAGGCCCTGCGGGGTTAGTTGACCGGCTTGATCTCCACCGGCGCCTGGCGTGGCCAGAGCTGGGCCGCGAGCATGCCGGCGAACATCAGGCCGCAGCCCAGGTAGCCACGACCGCTGAGGGCCTCGCCCAGCAGCCAGGCACCGAAGAAGGCGGCGAACACCGCCTCCAGGGAAAAGATCACCGCCGCATGGGAGGCGATGGCGCCGCGCTGGGCGAAGACCTGCAGGGTGTAGCCGATGCCGGCGGCGATCACGCCGCCATAGAGCAACTCGGGCAGGGCCAGGACGATCCCGGTCGACTGGATCGGCTCGAAGGCCAGCGCCAGTGCCAGGCTGAGCACGGCGCAGACCCCGAATTGCAGGATCGACAGCACCGTGGCGTCGTGGCGACTGGAATAGTGTCCCACCAGCAGCACATGGACCCCCCAGGCCAGGGCGCCGGCCAGTTGCAGCAGATCGCCCGAGGCCACGTGGAAATTGTCGCCGATGCTCAGCAGGCCCATGCCGACCACCGCCAGGCTGGCGCCGATCCAGGTGCCCAGGTGGCTGCGCTGGCCGAGCAGCAGCCCCAGCAGCGGCACCACGATGACATAGAGGCCGGTGATGAAGCCGGAGTTGGTCACGCTGGTGAACAGCAGGCCGACCTGCTGCAGGTTGATGCCCAGGGTCAGTACCAGGCCCATCAGCAGGCCGCCCTTGAAGGTGTCGCGGGTCAGGCGCTGCTGGCGGCCGCGGCGGCGCAGGAACAACAGCAGCGGCAACAGGGTGAGGGCGCCCAGGGCGAATCTCAGGCCGGTATAGAGAAAGGGGCCGATGTGCTCCATGCCGCCGGTCTGGGCGATGAAGGCGCTACCCCAGATGAGGGCGGTGAGCAGCATGAGCAGATCGGCACGCAGGGCGGCGCTGGGCATGGGACGTCTCTTGGGCAAAACGGCAACTGTGCCGCAAACCGCAGGGCCTTGCCTACCGTCCGCGGTCCGCCCGGCCTTGCCCCCGTCCGCGCCGTTCGGCATGCTTGCGTGCAGCCCGTGCGCCAGCTACCTGGTCGACGTGGGCGCTCACGACAACAAGGAAAGCTACACCATGGCGGCTGCCTACCAGATACTGATCGCCGACGATCATCCGCTGTTTCGCAGCGCGCTGCAGCAGGCCCTGACCCTGGGCCTGGGCGCCCAGGCACGGCTCACCGAGGTGGCCGACATCGCCGAACTCCAGGCCTGCCTGGCCGAGCGCACCGACTGGGATCTGGTCCTGCTCGATCTCAACATGCCCGGCGCCTATGGCTTTTCCGGACTGGTCCTCCTGCGGGGCCAGTATCCCCAGGTGCCGGTGGTGATGATCTCGGCCCAGGAAGAACCGGCGGTGGTGCAGCGCGCCCGGGAATTCGGCGCCAGTGGCTTCATTCCCAAGTCCAGCGATCTGAGCACCCTGCAGCAGGCGGTCAGTCAGGTGCTGGATGGCGATACCTGGTGGCCGCCCCAGGTGGAAGGCGCCCCCGCCCTGAGCGAGGAAGCCAAGGCCGCCAGCGCCGGACTCGCCAGTCTCACCCCCCAGCAATTCCGAGTGCTGACCATGCTCTGCGAAGGCCTGCTCAACAAGCAGATCGCCTTCGAGCTCAATGTCTCCGAGGCCACGGTCAAGGCCCATGCCACGGCCATCTTTCGCAAGCTCGGCGTTCGCACCCGCACCCAGGCGGCGCTGCTGCTGCAGCAACTGGAGAGCACCTCCAGCTGACCCAGGCGCTGTCGGCGCCTGAACCGGGCGCGACCCTCGACTTTCACTTTCTGGCAGCTGCCGTCCATCCGGATCGGCGGTTCGCCCCTGCTGGATGGAGCTTTCGGTGATCTCTCCCTACAAAGGCAAGACCGGTCTGCGCCGGGTCATCAATGCCACCGGCTATTCCCTGGCCGGCCTGCGCACGGCCTTTCGCCAGGAAGCGGCCTTTCGTTCGCTGGTGATGCTCAATGTGGTGCTGGTGCCCCTGGCCTTCTGGCTGGACGTCAGTCGCGGCGAGCGGGCGCTGCTGGTGGCGGTCTGCCTGCTGTCGCTGGTGGTCGAACTGTTCAACGCCGCCATCGAGGCGGTGGTGGACCGCATTTCCCTGGACTGGCACGAACTGTCGAAGAACGCCAAGGATCTGGGCAGCGCTGCGCAGTTCGTGGCCATGATCATCATCGCCGTGGTCTGGGGCATCGTCCTGCTCGGGTGAGCAGGACCCCGATCAGAGGGTAGCGCCCAGGGTGGCACCGGCCGTGGTGTCATCCGCGGCCAGGCCCTGTTCCAGCACGCTGGGCTGGGCCGAGTGGATGACCTTGTGGATGAAGTGCAGCTTGGCGATCACCGGGGCGGGCAGGGCGAAGGGATAGAAGTCCGGCTGGCCCATGCTGCGCGACAGTTCGTTGAGCATGGCCGCCAATTCGATCCAGGCATTGGCGAAGCCGAGGAATTCGTCGTCGCTGCGATCCTCGGCCTCGTACAGCGCCTCGCGGGTGAACGGCTGGAAGTCCAGTTGCAGGCTGCCGGCGTTCATGCCCAGGCTGGCGGCGGTGGCCAGGGTATCCATCATGTGCAGGTAGTGCGCCCAGGTCTCCGCCCAGTCCTCCCAGGGGTGCATGGTGGCGTAGGCGCTGACGTACTGGCTCTCCCAGCCTGCCGGTGCGCCCTGCTCGTAGTGGCGCTGGAGCGCCTGGCCATAGTCGGCGCGTTCGTCGCCGAACAGGGCGCGGAAGGGTTCTTCCCAGTCGGTGCCGGCGACCAGGCGATCGAAGTAGTAGTGCCCGACCTCGTGGCGGAAGTGCCCGAGCAGGGTGCGATAGGGTTCGTGCATGTCGGCGCGGACCTTTTCCCGGTGGGCATCGTCCGCTTCGAGGATGTTCAGGGTGATGAGGCCATTGGCGTGACCGGTGGTGGGGGTGCCGGTGGCGTCGGGGGCGAGGAAGTCGAAGGCGAGGCCGTGCTCGGCATCCACGGTCTGGGGGATCACCTGCAGTCCCAGGCCCAGCAACTGGGCGACCAGTTGCCGCTTGGCCAGCTCCAGCTTGCGCCAGCGCTCGCCGTTGCCGTCGAAGGACAGGTCCGGGATGGTGTGATTGAGCTGGCAGGCCACGCAGAAGTTTTCTCCCGAGTCGGCCGGTACCAGCCAGTTGCAGGCGGCGGGCATGTCCAGGTTGGCGCAGCGGCGATAGAGCGCGCTGGTCGCCTCGGGTAGTTGCCAGAGGCCGCCTTCGCCTGGCAGCAGCGCCGTCGGCGTGCCCTGGTCCGGGGCGTAGCCCAGGGCGTTGCCGCAGGCCAGGCACTCGCTGTTGGGAAAGAAGATGGCCTGGCCGCAGGTGCAGTTGGCGACCTTGCGCTGGACGGGCAGGGCGCGCAGGGCGTTGCGTTGCTGACGATTCGAGCTGTAGCTTCCGAGAAAATTGCGCATGGGGCTGATACCTGGCGAGAGCGGCCCTGGCGAAAGCGGCCACGTCGGACGTCGGCGGAGCGCCGGCGTCTTGCTAGCGGATTAGTAGAGCGGCTCGACCCGGGAGTTCCGGGTTGTTCGTCGCCTGGGACGGCCGGCGAGGGCTCTGGGATCGGCTCCCGCACCGGGCGCCGCGCCACAGGCAGCGGCGGCCAGCGTTAGCGGTGGCGCATCCCGACGCACATCACTACCCTAGGTTACCGGTCGCAACCGGCGCGTGCGCTCCGGCGTGCCTGTCGAGGCGACCCCTCCGAACCTGCTCGCGCACCCTGTCAGCCGTCCTCCGACCATGCCCCCGAACGCTTCCCGCAATGCCAGTGACATGACCGGCAGCTACCACGAACTCTGGAGTCCGCGGGGTGGCGTGCGGCCGCCCTGGCGCCGCTTCTACGGCCATCTGGCCGGACTGCGACCCGCGCAGCTCGATCAGCGCCAGGCGTTGATCGCCCGGCAGATCCAGGAAAACGGCGTGACCTACAACGTCTATGCCGATCCCAAGGGCAGCGACCGGCCCTGGGCGCTGGACCTGCTGCCGCAACTGATCTCGGCGGAGGAGTGGGCACCCCTGGCGGCCGGCGTGGCGCAGCGGGCGCGCCTGCTGAACCGGGTACTGGGCGATCTCTATGGCGAGCAGCGCCTGCTGCACGAGCGGCTGCTGCCGCCGGAGCTGGTGTTCGGTCACAACAACTTCCTCTGGGCCTGCCAGGGAATGCGCACGCCGGGCGATACCTGGCTGCACGTCTATGCGGTGGATCTGGCGCGCGCGCCCGATGGCCGCTGGTGGGTGCTGGCCGATCGCACCCAGGCGCCCTCCGGCGCCGGCTACGCCCTGGAAAACCGCCACATCGTGGCGCGGGCCTTTCCCGAGTTGCACCGCGATCTGCAGGTCCAGCCACTCAATGGCTACTTCCAGGCCCTGCAGCGCACCCTGAGCACCGGCCTGGACACCGGCGAGGAGGCACCGCTGGCGGTGCTGCTGACGCCGGGACGCTACAACGAGACCTACTTCGAGCACCTCTACCAGGCCCGGCAACTGGGCTTTCCGCTGGTGGAAGGCCAGGACCTCACGGTGCGCGACGCCTGCCTCTATCTGAAGACCCTGAGCGGGCTGAGGCGCGTCCACGCGGTGTTCCGCCGGCTGGACGACGACTTCTGCGATCCGCTGGAATTGCGCACCGATTCGGCGCTGGGCGTACCCGGCCTGCTGGAAGCGGTGCGCCAGGGCAACGTCATCATGGCCAATGCCCTGGGCAGCGGCCTGCTGGAGTCGCCCGGCCTGCTGGGCTTTCTGCCCGGCGTCTGCCAGGCGCTGCTCGGCGAGACCCTGGCGCTGCCCTCCGTCGCCACCTGGTGGTGCGGCGAGACGCCGGTGCGGGAAGCGGCCCTGGCGCGGCTGGCGGAGCTGGTGATCAAGCCGGCCTATCCGGCCCAGGGCTTCGAGCCGGTGTTCGGCAAGGCGCTGGATGCCGCGGGACTGGCCGATCTGCGCGCGCGCATCCTGGCCACGCCCCATGCCTATGTGGCCCAGGAGCGCATCCAGCTGTCCCAGGCGCCGGTCTGGCAGGGCGGCAGTCTGCAGTCGCGCGCCATCGGCATGCGCGTCTATGCGGTGGCCAGCGAAGACGGCTACTGGGTGATGCCTGGCGGCCTGACCCGGGTCGCCCACGAGGGCGCCGCGGTGGTGTCCATGCAGCGCGGCGGATCGAGCAAGGACACCTGGGTGCTGGGTGGCAGTCGCGGCGCCGCCGAGGTGCCCGGAGCGCGGGTGCTGGGGGTGCGCGACCTGGTGCGCAAGGACCCCTTCCTGCCCTCGCGTACCGCCGAGAATCTGTTCTGGTACGGTCGCTACAGCGAGCGCTGCGAGGATGCCGCGCGCCTGCTGCGGATCGTCCTGAGTCGCCACCTCGATGCCGATGACGGCGGGCCGGCGGTGCAGTCGGCCATCGATCTGGCCACGGCCCTGGAGTTGCTGCCGGCGGATGGCCGGCTGGCGGAGCAACTGCGCGCGGCCCTGGGGCCGGGTGACTTTCCCAGCGGCCTGGGCGCCAATCTGCAGCGCCTGCATTGGGCCGCGGCCCAGGTGCGTGGCCGGCTGTCGCCGGAGAACTGGCGCGCCATCCGCGAGGTGGAGCGCGAGGCCCATGGCCTGGGTCAGGTCGGCAGCGAGCCGGGCGAGGCGCTGCAGAGTCTCAACCGCCTGGTGATGGCGCTGGCGGCGGTGGCCGGCTTCACCTTCGACGACATGACCCATGACGAGAGCTGGCGCTTCCTGATGATCGGCCGGCGCATCGAGCGGGTGCAATTCCTCGCCGGCAGCCTGGCGCACTTTCTCGAAGGCGGCGCCACCTGGGACGCGGCCGGCCTGGAATGGCTGCTGGAGCTGGGTAACAGCATCATCACCTATCGGTCGCGCTACCAGGCGGCGCCCCAGCTGATCCCGGTGCTGGACCTGCTGATGCTGCACGAGCACAACCCCTATTCGATCCGCTTCCAGCTGCATGCGCTGATCAATGCCGTGGAGCACCTGGAACGCTACTACGGCCTGCCGCGCGATCCGGCGCTGCACGATGCCTACGATCGCCTGCGCCGCTTCGACCTCGCGACCCTGGAGAACACCCTGTTCGGCGACGCCGGTCGGGTCGAGGTGCAGCAGGGGCTGGCGCGCCTGCTGCGGCAGGTCGCCGAGGCCAGCAGCCAGCTGTCCGAGCGGGTCATCTATCGCTGCTTCGCCCATGTCGACGCCGTCAGCCAGCGCACGGTGTCCATGTGATGAATCAGGTCCGCTATCGCATCCAGCACGACACCCACTACCGCTACGCGACGCCGGTGTCGCTGTCGCAGCAGCTGCTGCACCTGTTGCCGCGCGACTGCGCCTGGCAACGCTGCCTGTCCCGGCAACTGGTGATCCTGCCGCAGCCGACCCAGCGCCAGGACGCCTGGGACGCCTTCGGCAACCCGCTGACGCGATTGTCCTTCGAGCGACCCCACGACGAACTCTATGTCGGCACCGAGCTGGAAGTGGAGGTGGATTCCCGCGCCGGTCTCAGGCTGGCGGATTCGCCCGCCTGGGAGGGGGTCCGTGACGGCCTGCGCTATCCCGCCGCCCAGCTGTCGCTGGACGTCCATCACTTCCGCTTCGAATCCCCGGCGGTGCCGCTGGACGGCATCTTCGCCCGCTTCGCCGAGGAGTGTTTCCCACCGGGCCGTCCCCTGTTGCTGGGCTGCCGGGCGCTGATGGAAAAGATCCACCGCGAATTCCGCTTCGACGCCACCGCCACCCAGGTGGCGACGCCCCTGCGCGAGGTGCTGGAGCACCGCCACGGCGTCTGCCAGGACTTCGCCCACCTGATGCTGGCCTGCCTGCGTGGCCTGGGGCTGGTGGCGCGCTACGTCAGCGGCTATCTGCTGACCCGGCCGCCCCCCGGCAAGCCGCGGCTGATCGGCGCCGATGCCTCCCACGCCTGGGTCAGCGTGCATTGCCCGCGGCTGGGCTGGGTCGACTTCGATCCTACCAACGACGTCCTGCCGGACCTGGAACACATCACCCTGGCCTGGGGCCGCGACTTCACCGACGTCTCGCCGCTGCGCGGGGTGATCCTCGGTGGCGGCGATCACGATCCGGTGGTCGAGGTGACGGTGACGCCGCTGTAACGTGTTTGGCTTGGCAGGAACTCCAGCTATGGAACACCTACCTACAGCGCCGTAGCGTGGAAAACGGCGCAGCCTTTTCCACTGGGACTGCGTGGCAAGGGGCGCTCTCACCCCCAACCCTCTCCCGCGGGGAGAGGGGGTTGTCCGAGCAGGCGTTCAGCTCTATCACTCCTGGTAAGAGACCGCGATCGACTGTCGCACGCGCTCGTAGAGGCGTCTCTGACTGTGGCGATTGTCGAGATAGCGCCCCAGGTGCGGCCGGCCTGCGCTGGGTTATGGCAACAGGCGACTCGCCCCTGTGTCTCCGCACCTTCTTATTGTCTATACAAAATGACTGTCGTCTTTCCCCGGAATCGAGCTCCGTTGCCTCGCCATTAGCATTCTGCTGGCTTCGTAGCCAGGGAGCAGCTCTACCTGCTTGACGATCAATCGACTCTCGATTAAATGTATATACATTAACCGGGGAGGTCACCATGTCCGTCGCTACCCAACTGCTGCTCTGGCGCCACGTCACCCTGTTCGATGGCCTCCAGACCCGGCCCACGCCCATGGCCGTGCGGGTGGACGCTGGCCGCATCACGGGTCTTTGGCCGGAAGCCGGCTTCCAGCCCGCGCTGGGCGAGGGGGCCGAGCTGGCCGGGGAGGGCGGGGTCATGACGCCCGGGCTGGTGGATTGCCATACCCACCTGGTCCATGCCGGCCAGCGTGCCGGGGAATTCGAGCAGCGGCTGGAGGGGGCGAGCTACGCCGAGATCGCCCGCGCGGGTGGCGGCATCCTCGGTACGGTGCGCGCCACCCGGGCCGCCAGCGAGGCGGACCTGTTCGCCAGCAGCCGGCCACGGTTGCAGGCGCTGATCGACGAGGGTGTCACCACCGTCGAGATCAAGTCCGGCTACGGCCTGACGGTGGCCGACGAACTCAAGCTGCTGCGGGTCGCCCGCCAGCTGGGCGAGGCGCTGCCGGTCCGGGTGATCACCACGCTGCTGGGCGCCCATGCCGTGCCGCCGGAATTCCAGGGCGATGCCGACGGCTACGTCGAGCTGGTCTGCCAGGAGATGATCCCGGCCGCGGTGGCCGAAGGGCTGGCCGATGCGGTGGACGTCTTCTGCGAAGGCATCGCCTTCTCACCGGCCCAGTGCGAAAGAGTCTTCCAGGCGGCACGGGCGCACGGTCTGCCGATCAAGGCCCATGCCGAGCAGCTGTCCAACCTGGGCGGCAGCGCCCTGGCCGCGCGGCTGGGCGCCTTGTCGGCGGACCATGTTGAGTATCTCGACGAAGCCGGGGTGCGCGCCCTGGCCGCCGCCGGCACCGTCGCCGTGCTGCTGCCTGGCGCCTTCCTGATGCTGGGCGAGACTCAACATCCACCGGTCGAACTGCTGCGTCGCCACGGGGTGCCCATGGCGCTGGCCAGTGACGCCAATCCCGGCACCTCGCCGCTCTATCTGCCTACCCTGATCGCGCACCTGGGCTGCACCCTGTTTCGCCTCACGCCCCGCGAGGCCCTGGCCGGCATGACCGCCCACGCCGCCCAGGCCCTGGGGCGCCCGGAGCTGGGCCGCATCCAGGTGGGCGCCCCGGCGGAGCTCTGCCTGTGGGATGTCGATCAGCCGGCGGAGCTGGCCTATGAGGTGCGTCCGGGCCGCCTGCGTCAGCGCGTTTTCGGCGGGGAGGTACAGCATGCTCGCTGATCGCCAGACCCTGGAAGGCTGGACCGGCCGTACCGATCCGGAAGCCGACGCCCTGCGCTGGCACCAGTGCATCCAGCCGCTGGCCGCGGGCAGCCCGCCGGGTATGGCGCTGCTGGGTTTCGCCTGTGACGAGGGGGTGCGGCGCAATCAGGGTCGCCCCGGTGCTGCCGAGGGTCCTGGCGCTCTGCGCCGCGCCCTGGCCAATGTGGCCTGGCAGCGGCAGGGGCCGGCCTATGACGCCGGAGATATCCGCTGCGCCGACGGTGATCTGGACGGCGCCCAGCAGCGCCTGGCCGAGGGTGTGTGCCTCTTGCTGGAGGCCGGTCACCTGCCGCTGGTACTGGGCGGCGGTCATGAGGTGGCCTGGGCCAGTTGGTCGGGCCTGGCGCTGCACCTGGCCAGGACCCTGCCCAAGCCGCGCATCGGCATCGTCAATTTCGACGCCCACCTGGACCTGCGCGATCCGACTCGGGGAGCGACCTCCGGCACGCCCTTCGCCCAGATCGCCGCGCACTGCGCCACCCATGGCTGGCCTTTCCGCTATGCCTGCCTGGGCCTGAGCCTGGCGGCGAATACCTGCACGCTGCTCAGGCGTGCCGCCGAGCTGGATGTGCTGATCCGCGAAGACCACGAGATCCGCGAGGGCAGCCTGGAACGGATCGGCGCCGAGCTGGACGCCTTCGTCGCCGGTTGCGATGCCCTCTATCTGACCTTCGACCTGGATGTGTTGCCCGCGGGCGAGGCGCCGGGGGTCAGCGCCCCCGCCGCCCATGGCGTGAGCCTCGCGCTGCTGGAACCCCTGATCCGCCGGCTCAAGACCAGCGGCAAGCTGCGGCTGGCCGACGTCGCCGAACTCAATCCCGCGCTCGACCAGGACGGCCGCACGGCCCGGGTCGCGGCGCGGCTGATCCATACCCTGGCACTGGACCTCTAGGGCCTGCCGCGAACAACAAGAGAGGAAGATTCCATGACCCGCTTTCGTGAAGGTGAGATCCGCGCCCCCCGCGGCACCCAGCTCAATGCCAGGAGCTGGCTGACCGAGGCGCCGCTGCGCATGCTGATGAACAATCTCGATCCCGCGGTCGCGGAAAATCCCGAGGAGCTGGTGGTCTATGGGGGCATCGGCCGGGCGGCGCGCGATTGGGAAAGCTACGACCGCATCGTCGCCACCCTCAAGGAACTGGGCGACGACGAGACCCTGCTGGTGCAATCGGGCAAGCCGGTGGGGGTATTCAGGACCCACGCCGACGCCCCGCGGGTGCTGATCGCCAACTCCAACCTGGTACCGCACTGGGCCAGCTGGGAGCACTTCAACGAACTGGATGCCAAGGGCCTGGCCATGTACGGCCAGATGACCGCCGGCAGCTGGATCTACATCGGCAGCCAGGGCATCGTCCAGGGCACCTACGAGACCTTTGTCGAGGCCGGGCGTCAGCATTACCAGGGTGACCTGCGCGGCCGCTGGGTGCTCACCGCCGGTCTCGGCGGCATGGGCGGTGCCCAGCCCCTGGCCGCGACCTTGGCCGGCGCCTGTTCGCTGAACATCGAGTGCCAGCAGAGCCGTATCGATTTCCGTCTCAAGACCCGCTATGTGGACGAACAGGCCAGCGACCTGGACGACGCCCTGGCGCGCATCGCCCGGCACACCGCCGCCGGTGCCGCGGTCTCCGTCGCCCTGCTGGGCAACGCCGCCGAGATCCTGCCCGAACTGGTCCGCCGCGGCGTGCGCCCGGATATGGTCACCGACCAGACCAGCGCCCACGACCCCCTCAACGGCTATCTGCCGATCGGCTGGACCTGGGCCGAATACCGGGATCGTGCAGCCACCGATCCGGCTGGGGTGGTCACGGCCGCCAAGCAGTCCATGGCCGTGCACGTCCAGGCCATGCTCGACTTCCAGAAGCGCGGCGTCCCGACCTTCGACTACGGCAACAACATCCGCCAGATGGCCCAGGAAGCCGGCGTCGCCGATGCCTTCGCCTTCCCGGGCTTCGTCCCGGCCTATATCCGCCCGCTGTTCTGTCGCGGCATCGGCCCCTTCCGCTGGGCCGCGCTGTCGGGCGATCCCGAGGACATCCAGCGCACCGACGCCAAGGTCAAGGAGCTGATCCCCGACGATGCCCACCTGCACCGCTGGCTGGACATGGCCCGCGAGCGCATCGCCTTCCAGGGCTTGCCGGCACGCATCTGCTGGGTCGGTCTGGGCCAGCGGGCCAAGCTGGGCCTGGCCTTCAACGAGATGGTGCGCAGCGGCGAACTCAAGGCGCCCATCGTCATCGGTCGCGACCACCTGGACTCCGGCTCGGTGGCCAGCCCCAACCGCGAGACCGAGGCCATGCAGGACGGCTCCGATGCCGTCTCCGACTGGCCGCTGCTCAATGCCCTGCTCAATACCGCCAGCGGTGCCACCTGGGTCTCGCTGCACCACGGCGGCGGGGTGGGGATGGGCTTCTCCCAGCACTCCGGCATGGTCATCGTCTGCGACGGCACCGACGCCGCCGCGGCCCGCATCGCCCGGGTCCTGCACAATGATCCGGCCACCGGGGTGATGCGTCACGCTGACGCCGGCTACGACATCGCCATCGACTGTGCCCGCGCGCAGGGTCTGAAGCTGCCCATGATCGGCAAAGGAGTCTGATCGATGAATACCCTGATCCTCAAACCCGGCACCCTCGACCTGGCCCAGCTGCGCCAGGCCTATCAGCAGCCGCTGCGCGTCGAGCTGGATCCGGCGGCTTACCCGGCCATCGATGCCAGCGTGGCCTGCGTGGAAAACATCCTGGCCGAAGGCCGGACCGCCTATGGCATCAACACCGGCTTCGGGCTGCTGGCCTCGACGCGGATCGCGCCGGCGGATCTCGAAAAGCTGCAGCGCTCCCTGGTGCTGTCCCATGCCGCCGGGGTGGGCGAGGCACTGGACGACGATCTGGTGCGGCTGATCCTGCTGCTCAAGGTCAACAGCCTGGCCCGTGGCTTTTCCGCCATCCGCCGCCAGGTCATCGAAGCTCTGATCGGCCTGATCAATGCCGAGGTCTATCCGCACATTCCGCTCAAGGGTTCGGTAGGGGCTTCCGGTGACCTGGCGCCGCTGGCGCACCTGTCGCTGGTGCTGATCGGCGAGAGCAAGGCGCGCTACCGGGGCCAGTGGCTGCCGGCCCGCGAGGCGCTGGCGGTGGCGGGTCTCGAACCCATAACCCTGGCCGCCAAGGAGGGCCTGGCGCTGCTCAATGGCACCCAGGTGTCCACCGCCTATGCCTTGCGCGGGCTGTTCGAGGGCGAAGACCTGTTCGCCGCGGCCACGGTCTGCGGCGGCCTGAGCGTCGAGGCCATGCTCGGTTCCCGGGCGCCCTTCGATGCGCGCATCCATGCCGCGCGGGGCCAGCGCGGCCAGATCGACGTGGCCGCGGCCTATCGCGAGCTGCTCACTGCCAGCAGCGAGGTGTCCCGCTCCCATGCCAATTGCGACAAGGTCCAGGACCCCTATTCGCTGCGCTGCCAGCCCCAGGTGATGGGTGCCTGCCTGACCCAGTTGCGCCAGGCCGCCGAGGTCCTGGAGGTGGAAGCCAACGCCGTGTCCGACAACCCCCTGGTATTCGCCGAGGAGGGCGACGTCATCTCCGGTGGCAACTTCCACGCCGAGCCGGTGGCCATGGCCGCCGACAACCTGGCCCTGGCCCTGGCCGAGATCGGCGCCCTGTCGGAGCGGCGCACCTCGCTGATGATGGACCGGCACATGTCCCAGCTGCCGCCCTTCCTGGTGGAGAACGGCGGGGTCAATTCCGGCTTCATGATCGCCCAGGTCACCGCCGCCGCCCTGGCCAGCGACAACAAGGCCCTGGCCCATCCGGCCAGCGTCGACAGCCTGCCCACCTCGGCCAACCAGGAAGACCACGTGTCCATGGCGCCCAATGCCGGCAAGCGGCTGTGGGCCATGGCCGAGAACGTGCGCGGTATCCTCGCCATCGAGTGGCTGGGCGCCTGCCAGGGCCTGGACTTCCGTCACGGCCTGAAGAGTTCGGAACGCCTGGAAAGGGCGCGCAGCCTGCTGCGCGAGCAGGTGCCCTACTACCAGGAAGACCGCTTCTTCGCCCCCGACATCGAGGCCGCCAGCGCGCTGCTGGCCAGCGGCTGCCTGAACGCGCTGGTCACGCCCAGGCTGCTGCCCAGTCTCTGAGACGGACGCGGTCCGGCAGCCAGAACGCCGGACCGCGCGTTATCATCGGCGTCCCATTTTCCGGCCTGGAGTTCGCGTGAGCAGCACGACACCCCCGCGCTACAAGGTGATCGAGGACTTCCTGCTCGAACGCATCCAGGGTGGTGCCTACCCGGTGCATCACCAGATTCCTACCGAGGAGCAGCTGGCGCGGGATTTCGCCGTCAGCCGCATGACCGCCAACAAGGCCATCACCCGCCTGGTGCAGCAGGGCTACCTGATGCGCCAGGCGGGGCTCGGCACCTTCGTCATCGAGCGCAAGGCCGAATCCTCGCTGCACGAGGTGATGAACATCGCCGCCGAGGTACGCGCCCGGGGGCATGCGTATTCCAACGAGGTGCTGCGCAGCGAGGCCATCGCCGCCGACGACGAGGTGGCTCTGCGCCTGGGGCTGCGGATTGGCAGCCAGGTGTTCCACAGCATCCTGGTGCATCGCGAGAACGGCCTGCCCATCCAGCTGGAAGATCGTTACGTCAATCCGCGCTGGGTGCCGCACTACCTGGAAAGCGACTTCAGCCGCCAGACCCCCAACGAGGTGCTGGTGGCCAGCTGTCCGATCAGCGATGTGGAGCACATCGTCGAGGCGGTACTGGCCAATGCCCAGACCGCTCGCTGGCTGGACATCGCCGAGGGGGCGGCCTGCCTGTCGATGATCCGCCGGACCTGGTCGGACGAACACCTGGTCAGCTATGTACGACTGCTGCATCCGGGCGACAGGTACAAGCTGAGTTCGACGACCCGGCATCGTTGAGGGGCGTGGAGTGGGGAGGGGTGCTGGGCTTCGCGGTGCTCAGCCCAACCTACGAGACTGTTCGCACGCGCCGATTTGCCCCCTCTCCCCCTGGGAGAGGGTTGGGGTGAGGGTGGTTGTGGGTTGGCAGCGGGTGTTGGGCTTCGCTGCGCTCAGCCCAACCTACGAGACTGTTCGCACGCGGCGATTTGCCCCCTCTCCCCTTGAGAGAGGGTTGGGGAGAGGGTGCTTGTGAGTTGGCATCGGGTGTTGGGCTTCGCTTCGCTCAGCCCAACCTACGAGACTGTTCGCACGCGCCGATTTGCCCCCTCTCCCCCTGGGAGAGGGTTGGGGTGAGGGT
>NZ_JASCON010000094.1:0-20367 GCF_029959585.1 Pseudomonas sp. PS02302 | reverse complement strand
GCTATCGCCTGGGTGTCAGGCGATAGCGGCGCGGGCCACGATCAGGCGCCGAAGGCGCCGTCGATGGTGTGCATGGCACCGGTGACGAAGCCGGCCTCGGGGCCGGACAGCCAGGCGACCATGCCGGCCACCTCGTCGGCGCTGCCGTGGCGCTTGATCGCCAGGAAGCTGTGCATCAGCTCCTTCATGGGGCCATCGGCCGGATTCATCTCGGTATCGATGGGGCCGGGTTGCACCACGTTGACGGTGATGCCGCGCGGGCCGAAGTCCCGCGCCAGACCACGGGCGAGCCCCTGCAGGGCGGACTTGCTCATGGCATAGGCGGCCAGGCCGGGCAACGGCATGCGATCGCCATTCACCGAGCCGATGACGATGATCCGCCCGCCTGACGGCATCTGCCGCGCCGCCTCGACCGCCGCGTGATAGGGCGCCTGGACGTTGATGCGCAGCAGGCGATCGACGGCGTCCGGCTCCTGTTCCAGGGCATCGCCGAACAGCGCCACGCCGGAATTCACCACCAGCACGTCCAGCGGACCACAGGCGCGCACCCGGGCGATCACCGCGTCGCGGTCGGCGCTGTCGGTCAGCTCGGCGGTGCTCCCGGTCTCCGCGGCGAGGGCCTGGGCGGCGTCAGCGGAACTGGCATAGGTAAAGGTCACCCGGGCGCCTTCGGCGGCGAAGCGCCGCACGATGGCGGCACCTATGCCGCGACTGCCGCCCAGCACCAAGATCTTCTTGCCTGCGAAATTGCTCATGGATCTGCCTCCTGATTAATGTAGTGAGTGCTACAATAAGCCTCTCCCAGTCGCTGTCAAAGTATTTTTGTAATGAGCACTACAAATAAATCCGCGCCGCGTGGGCGGCCCCGCCGTTTCGATCCGGACGAGGCCATCGTCCAGGCCCAGCGCCTGTTCCATGAAAGGGGCTACGACGGGGTGAGCGTCGCCGACCTGACCCAGGCGCTCGGGATCAGGCCGCCTAGCTTCTATGCGGCCTTCGGCAGCAAGCTCGAGCTCTACCAGCGGGTGCTCGATCGCTACATTGCGACGGGCGCCGTGCTGCTGCAGCACATCCTGGAGGCCGAGCTATCCCTGGCGGAGGTCCTGACCCAGGTGCTGGAAGAGGTGGCGCGCAGCTATACCGTCGATCCCCGCGCGGCCGGCTGCCTGGTGCTGGAGGGCACCCATTCCGACGATCCCCAGGCCCGCGCGGCGGCCGACCGTTACCACCAGGCGGCCCAGGCGCTCATCCGCACCCGGGTCGCCGCCTGCAAGCCGGAACGGGCGCAGGAGCTGACCGACTTCGTCATCACCACCATGGCCGGGCTCTCCGCCAGTGCCCGCCATGGGCAGAGTCCGGAACGGCTGCTGGCCAGCGCGCGCCTGGCGGGCCTGGCGCTGGCCCAGGCGCTTGCCGAGGACCGCTGAACCCCAGCCTGGCGCCCGGGTGGCGCAGCAGGGGCGCTCGCCGAATGGGCAGCCGCCAGGAACACACCCGGCGAACCGAGAGGGCGCCACGGGTACGCTGCGACCTTTCGCCTGACCGGCTTGTGCCCTGCCCAGGCTGACCGCGAGGCGCCGCTGGAGTAAGGTGGCGGCCTTCATCGCATCTTCGAGAGAGTCTGTCCCATGTCGCTGGAAATCGTCGACCATCCCGCCCTGGAAGTGACCGGTCTGCTGTTCGAGCCTGGCCAGGGCGAAGACATCGCCGCCCTCTGGCGGCGCTTCGCCGACCGCGCCGGGGAAATCACCGGCCGCGAAGGCGACGCCGAATGGTATGGCCTGAGCTGGCGTCAGGCCGGCGCCATGCACTATCTGGCTGCAGTGGCCACCGCGCCGGGCGCGCCCCTGCCCGCCGGCATGGTGCGCCAGGAACTGCCGGAAGGCCGCTATGCCCGCTACGTGCACCTAGGCACCGCGCCCAGCGTGGCCAAGAGCCTCGGCCGACTGTTCGCCGAGCTGCTGCCGGCGCGCGGCCTGCAACCTCGCCCGGGCGCCTGCTTCGAGCACTACACCGAGGCCTTCACCGGGGTGGATGCCCAGGATTCACAGATCTACATCTACGTGCCGGTGTTCTAGCAAGGCGACCTTCGGGCGGAGCGGCGCGACGGACAGGACGTTCGTCAGCTGCGGCTTGCCTCCCGGCATAACCCTTTCCAAGCTGGGGGTATCGTCCGCAACTCCAGGTGCCCGATGTCCCTGCCCGAGCTCCAGTCCTTTATCGCCCGGCACGAGCGGATCTTCCTGCTCACCGGTGCCGGTTGCAGCACCGATTCCGGCATTCCCGACTACCGCGACCGCGACGGCGCCTGGAAGCGCCCGCAACCGGTCACCCTGCAGGCCTTCGTCGGCGACGAACTCTTGCGCCGCCGCTACTGGGCACGCAGCCTGATCGGCTGGCCGCGCTTCTGCCAGGCGCGGCCCAACGCCACCCATCAGGCCCTGGCGGCCCTGGAGCGGCGTGGCCAGGTGGAGATGCTGCTGACCCAGAACGTCGATCGGCTGCACCAGGCCGCCGGCAGCGAGGCGGTGATCGACCTGCACGGCCGCCTCGATCAGATCCGCTGCCTGGGTTGCGAGCTGCGCCTGCCGCGCCAGGAATTCCAGCAGTGGCTGGGCGAACTCAATGGCGACTGGCTAGCGCTGGACGCGGCTACCGCGCCGGATGGCGATGCCGATCTGGAAGGCGTGGACTTCATGAGTTTCCGGGTGCCCGACTGCCCGCGCTGCGGCGCCCTGCTCAAGCCGGACGTGGTGTTCTTTGGCGAACACGTGCCCGGCGCGCGGGTGGAGCGCGCCTTCGCCCACCTGGGCCGCGCCGATGCGCTGCTGGTGGTGGGCTCGTCGCTGATGGTCTATTCGGGCTTTCGCTTCGCCCAGGCCGCGGCCCGCGCCGGCTTGCCCATCGCCGCCCTGGGCTATGGGCGGACCCGCGCGGACGACCTGCTGGCGCTCAAGGTGGAAGCCTCCTGCGCCCAGGCACTGGCCTTTCTGCTGGAGTATCCCGGGGCAACGCCGACGCTTACGCCGGTACTTGCCGAGGCCGTGGCGCCCTTCCCAGGTGCATCAGCGGACGCTCGATCCAGCGGTAGCTGAGCATCGACAGCAGGCAGGCGAGCACCAGCACCGGCGGCAGCAGCGCCATGAAGCCGAGCGTGCCCAGGGTCTCGACCGAGCCCAGGTTGAGCAGGGTGAAGAGTCCGTAGAGTAGCAGGCCGTGGGTGAGATAGAGGCTGTAGCTGATCTCGCCCAGCACCTTGAGGCCGCGACTGCGCAGCAGGCCGAAGAGGTCGTTGCCGGCGGCCATGGCGGCGAAGGGCAACGCCAGCGCCAGCATCTGCCTGAGGTTGTAGTCCGGCTGGGTCATGGCGTAAGCCACCAGCGCCAGCGACAGTGCTGCCACCAGGGGCGTGCGCAGGCGTGCCAGCAGCGCCGGCCGATGGACCTTGACGAACACCGGCAGGAAACCCAGCAGGAACAGCAGGCCGAAGCGCGCGCCCAGCACGTGATAGTGATAACCGGCGGCGACCAGGCCACCCACCAGCAGCGCCGAGACCAGCAGCGGCAGGCCGAAGCCACGGCGATTGAACAGCGCGGCGATAAGCGGCAGGGCCAGATAGAACAGCGCCTCGTAGCGCAGCGTCCAGTGGGCGCCGGCGGTCATCCAGCCGCTCTCTTCCAGGCCGTTGAGACTGAAGCCGGAAAACAGCTCCCAGCTGAGCAGTTCGAGCATGAAGTGCTGGCCGTCGGCGATGACGAAGTGGGTGCGGATCAGGGTGAAGAGCACCACCACGGCCACCACGCAGAGATACAGCGGCATCACCCGCAACACCCGCGAACGGAGCAGCTCGCCCCAGTCCGGCGTGCGCCGATAGACCTTCCCGAAGAACAGGTAGCCGGTGATCATGAAGAACAGCGAGACCGGCACCACGCCCATGTTGTAGAGCAGGTTGCTGTCGGGTTCGCGCCACTGGCCCTCGGCCTTGAGGTGATAGGTCAGCACGAAATGCAGGCAGACCACGGCGGTGGCGAGGATGCCGCGCAGGGCATCCAGCGGCGAGGAGCGTGCCAGGGTCTCCTCGGTGAGCAGCGGGCTGCGGCGCAGGGCAAAAGCCAACAGCACCAGGGTGCCCAGGTAGAGGGCGATGGGGAGAGCGACGTCAGTCATATCCGTGACCTTCTTGACAGGAACCGGCAAAGACCCGCCCCCAGACCACCGGAGCGGTCGCCGGAGCGAGCGAGAGAAAAGCGCGACAGCCGGGCACGCTACCGCGCGGTACGCGACCGAGGGCAGAGGGACCGGATAGAAAGGAGAACAGCGACGAGCGGAAGGATCCGCTGCCTCAGCAAAGCGCGAGAACGCCCATCAGACAAGTCTTGTTACAGGCGTTCCCTTGGGTTCGACGTTTCGCTGGTCTTCACCCGCTGCTCTGGCATGCAACTTCACGGCTGCATGCCGTTCGTCGGCATCCGCGATCAAGCGCAGGCGATCCGATCCCGACACAGGCCAACGCTGCCTTTTCAGCCGCACTCGCTGCCGAAAAGGCAGCATTGGCCACCTGGGTAGCTCTTGCGTCCAGGCTTATCTCAGGGCGCCAGTGCCCGCGCCACCACCGGGTAGTGATCCCATACCTGGCCGTCCGCCAGGGAGCGCAGCAGCTTGACGTATTCGGCATGGGACCAGGCCAGCGGCGTCGCCGAATCGGTGCCCTGCCCCTGGGTGTAGCCGTGGCGCCGGTTGTCACCTACGCCGTCCCAGACCTGCTCGGGCAGCATCAGGCCGGCGTTGGCGAACAGTTCCAGGCCACGAACGTAGGTGTCACGCAGCTTGCCCAGCGCTGCCGCATCCGGCTTGCCCTGCAGGACCAGACGCGCCAGCTCGTAATGGCCGCGTTCGCCGGTGAAGATCGGCCAGACCCGGCCGCGCAGTCCGGAGTTGGGTACCGGCTGCTCGGTGGCGGGGAAATTGATGCCGGAGCTTTCGCTCTCGCCATAGCCATCGTTGCCGTAGCGCCGCCAGCCGGGGAACGTGCCGCTGACGCCGGGGTACTGGAAGCTGTACTTGACCCGCAGATTCTCCGGCAGGCCTTCGTCGTCCAGCACCGCCAGGCTCTTCTGTACCAAGGGATCGCTCGCTGGCCGCACGCCGTAGCGCACCAGTTCGAGGAAGCCGGCGTCGAGCACCTGGTCCTCCGGCAGGCCCGGGCGGCTGTTGTTGTCCACCAGTTTGCCCTTGTCGTTGGGATCGTCGTTCTGGGTGATGCGCAGGTAGTAGTTGCCGGCGCCCAGGCTGCCCTGGGTGGTGGCCATGGTCTTTTCCACCTGGCCGGAATAGCGCCGGGCGGTCTCGCGGTAACGGCTGGCATTGGCCTCGTCGCCGGCATGGCGCGCCAGTTCGCTGGCGGTGGCGAGACCGGCGATCACCGCCGCGGTGGTGGACGGCGAATAGCCCCACTGCTCTTCCCAGCGCTCCTGCTGGGTCTGCGGCGGTTTGACCTGCCAGGTGTTCCAGCCCAGGTTGACCTGGCTGTCGCGGGCGAGGAAGTCCGCCGCGGGCCTGAGCATGTCGCGGTACCAGCGATCGATCTCGGCGTCGCCCAGCAGGCCGCCCTGCCAGAGGCGATAGCCGAGCATGATCGGCATGGCGGTCTGGTCCAGTTGCACGCCCACCCACTCGATGGTGCCGTCGACGTGGGTCTTCTGCAGGAACCAGCCGGTGGCGCCCGGCGCCCGCACCTCGTCGCCCTGCTTCTGCTGGTGGATGAAGGCGGAGCTGTCGGCCGGCTTGTGCGCGGTATTGGCATCCACCTGCACCTGCTTGAGGTAGCTGAAGGCGACCTTGGGCGTCTGCCGGTCACCCAGTGCCAGCAGCGCCATGGCGCACTGGTAGAAGTCCCGCGGCCAGACCGCCTTGTAGCCGGTGGTGCCCTTGCCAGCCGGCACCGTTTCACCCCAGGGATTGGACAGTGAGGCGATCAGGGCGCCGGCGTGGGTCTTGTCCTCCTGGGCCTTGAGCACCAGGGCGCTGGCGTTGACCAGCTTGCCGCCGTCGCCGGCCTGGGCCTGCAGACGCGGCAGCTGGTCGAGGCCGGCCACGTAGTCCTGCCAGCCGATGGCGTCGCCCTCGCCGTTGTAGTGGGCCAGCACCTTTTGATAACCGCGGGCCAGGGTGGCATCCGCCGCCGCCTCGGCCTGGCGCGGATTGGCGCCGAAGCCCACCACCACGTCCAGGGTGGTCTCGGCGCTCTTGAGCGGCAGCCTGGCCAGCATGGCGACGTTGCCGGCCTGGTCGCCGGTGCTGCTGTAGGTCTGGGTCAGCTTGCCGTTGCGGCGCAGGTCGTCGAGGCCGTCGGAGCTGCCGACGAAGCCCACGGTGGGCGTCTGCAGCGGCTGGCTGGCCTTTACCACCAGGGCGTGCTCGCCTTCGCTGGCGTAGAGCACCCCACCCTTCACCGCGGCGCGGTCGTGGCTGCCACTGTTGGCCAGCGCCGGATCGACATAGAGATAGGGCTGGATGCGCGGGTCCTGGCTGCGAAAGATGACGCGCATGACCAGGGTGTCCTGGTCCGGGTCGGTGAAGATGTGCTTCTCGATCTCGTAGCGGCCCTGGCGGTCGCGGTTGACGATCTTGTAGGCCAGGGAGGTGGGCCGGCCGGCGGCATCGGTGGCCAGGTATTCGATGCGGCTGTCGGTGTCGTCGCGCTCCAGGTGGGTGAAGTCGGGTCCGCGGATCACCAGTTGCATCTCGCGCAGTTGCGCCTCGTGGATGAGCCCCTGCATGGTCTCGGTGACCACCCCCTGGGCCAGGGAGAACCACACCCGCGAGACGCGGCCGGTGCTGGCCTGGTCGCTGTAGGCGCCGTCGCGATAGGCCTCGTAGCTGGTGCCAATGCCGGTCTTGCCGGAATAGGACCAGAAGGGTGCGGCGCCGGGGGCACCGGGGGCTTCCAGGGCGGACGCCAGGGGCGTCAGGAGAAAACTGGCGGAACAGAGCAGCGGACGGACGAAGCGGACGGGCATGGGCAGGCGGGCCTTGTTCTGGTTGTGCCGAAAGTCGCATGGCAGAGGGCCTGACGGCCCTCCCCGCTCGTAAGCCTAGTCGGATTTTGGCGGGCTGCTGCCTAGCCTTCGTCGCGCGCCGGTGGCCGGGCCTGCGGCAGGTACCCGGCCAGGGGCGAATCCGGCGCCAGCAGCGAGGTGCGGATGAAGTGCAGGTAGCTGGCGATGCGCCGCAGCGGCGAGCGATCGAAGTCGCCCGGATTGGGCTCCAGGTGGCGCTGGGCCTGGTGCGCCAGGGTGATGGCGTGGTCCACGGCGGTCAGGGCGCGGGCCAGGTTGACGGCATCGGGCTGGTGGAACAGTCGCACCAGCGCCCGACCCAGGGCGCGGATCGCCAGGCGCCAGGCGCGCTGTTCGCGATACCAGGGCAAGGGCGGCAGCGCGGCCTGCTCCAGGCGCAACTCGATGATGGCGTGGCCCAGCTCCAGACTGAGGAAGGTCCAGCGCAGCAGCCGCCGCTGCACCACCGGCTGGCCCACGGTAAGCACCTGCACCTGGTTGAGCAGATCGCGCAGGCCGGAATCGAAGCGGCCACTCAGGCCGCCCAGGGGCGCGCCTATGGCGTGGACCAGGCGCTCGCGCAGGGCAGCCTCCAGCCGGCTCCAGACCCAGGGCTGGCTGGGCGGCAGCAGGACGCTGACGGCCACCACCGCCACGCCGCAGGCCACCAGATAGGCCAGGTAGGTGTTGCAGAAGAGGTCGGCGTCGTAGCGGGGCAGATTGCCCGGCAGCGCCGCCGAGCAGAACCAGACCATCAGCCCGGTGCCATAGCCGGCCAGGCGTGGCCGGGTGATCAGCCAGGCGCCGGCGGCGAACACCGGCGCCAGCACCAGCAGCAACAGGGCGAAGCCGTCGATCCAGGGCAGCACCTGGAATTGCAGCAGGCCACCGGCCAGGGCCCCGACCAGGGTGCCACCGGCCAGTTGCAGGCAATAGCGGCGCGGATCGGCCGAGGTGGAGGCCAGCGCCGAGATCAGCGCCGCCGCCAGGGTGCAGGCCGCGCCGCTCGGCCAGGCGGTTGCGATCCAGAACAGGCCCACGCCCAGCACCACCAGGGCGCTGCGCAGCCCGGCCATCCAGGCCACCGCGCGACTGGCCAGCGGCGTGAAGGTCTCGCGGGGAGCGGATGGCGTACCCGCCGGCGCCTCAAGTGCCAGCTGGGCGCCAAGCAGCAGGTGCAGATCTTCGGCGAAGCGATAGAGCAGTTCGGCGGCGGTGTCGTAGTCGAGGCGATCGACTGCGGCGCCAGGCGCTGTCTGGCCCAGTTGCTGGCGACCGTCGCGGATCGCCGCCATCAGCACCGCGCGCTCCCCGGCCAGGCGCTCGCTCAGGCGGCGCAGGTCACGCTCTTCCGGCAAGCGACCCAGCAGGGGGGCCAGGGCGGCAGCGATCAGCCCCAGGGCGGGCGCCAGCGCCTGGCGCACCGCCGGGGGCCGATCGCTCAGGCGGTCTAGCAGTTGATGGAGGGCATGGAAGCGGGTATTGAGCAGCATGAGGCGATTGCCCAGGGCGGCCAGGCGTCCGCTGCGTCGGCGCAGATAGGGCTCTTCGAAGACGCTGGCGCTGCGCAGGCTTTCGAAGCCCACGGAGTCGGCGGCGAAACGCGCACTGAGCCCGGCGAAGCGTTCGCCGTCGAGCTGGCCCAGCAGACCGTCATGGGCCATCGCCAGGAAATCGCGCAGGCGCTGGGCCAGGGTGCGGCGCAGGACGCCGCGGGTGGTCTGCGGCAGGATCGCCACGCTCACGACCCCGGCGCAGCAGATGCCCAGGGCGATCTCCAGCAGACGCCAGATCGCCTGGAGAAAGGCGCCCTGGGGCTGGGCCACCGCCGGCAGCCCGACCAGGCAGGCGGTATAGCCGGCCAGCAGGAAGGCATAGCTGCGAAAGTCGCGATAGCGCGCCGCGCCGCGGGTGCAATAGCCGATCCACAGCACCAGGGCACCGAGCAGCAGCACTCGCTCCTGGGCGAACAGGGCGATGGCGGCCACGGTAAAGGTCAGGCCGGCCAGGCTGCCGAGGATGCGATAGAAACTCTTGGCCAGCACCTGGCCACTCTGCGGCTGCAGGACGATGAAGACAGTGACCAGCACCGTGCTCGGTTGCGGCAGCTCCAGGCGATAGGCCAGCCACAGCGCCAGGGCCGCGGCCAGCAGCGCCTTGGCGATGAAGGCCCAGGTCTGGCCATCGGTACGCGCCCATTCGCGAGCGGCACGGCGCCAGGCGTTGCGGCTCGGCCAGCGGGTACGGGGGAAAGCAGCGGCGGGCCGTGCGAGCGGCGGTGAGGCGAGAGGCATGCTGGGCAACGACGAAAGCGATCGGAAGGGGCGAGACGCAGCGTCCCGGTGGCCATTCTAGAAAGCCCCGCCCGCCCGGATTAAGCCGGGTATGGCAGCAAAGAGCCTTAACCAACGGGCGGGTAATGGCCCACAATGGCCCTTTCCACCGCCCTGCCCCGTCCATGGATCATCTCTTCAATCTGCGCGCCTTCGCCTGCGTGGCCCAGACCGGCAGCTTCACCGCCGCCGCGCGCCAGCTGGAACTCACCACCGCCTATGTATCCAGGGCGGTCAGCCAGCTGGAGCAGCACCTGCAGACCCGGCTGCTGCACCGCACCACCCGCCAGCTGCGTCTGACCGAAGCCGGCGAACGCTACCTGGTCCGCTGCCAGCGCATCCTCGCCGACCTCGACGAAGCCGATGCCGAGGCCCGTCACGCCCTGGCCGTGCCGCGTGGCCGGCTGCGCATCCACACCATGACCGGCCTCGGCCAGCACTACCTGATCCAGAGCCTGGCCGGCTACGGCGAGCGCTATCCCGAGGTCGACCTGGATCTGCAACTGACCAACACCTTCACCGACATCCTCAAGGAAGGCTACGACCTGTCGCTGATCCTGGCCGACGGTCTGCCGGACTCGGCCTTCCATTCGGCGCATCTGGGCAGCACCCACAGCGTGCTCTGCGCGGCGCCCGCCTACCTGGAGCGCCAGGGCCGGCCGACCACCCCGGCGGAGCTGGTCGGGCATCGCTGCCTGCGGCTGGTCAATCGCGCCATGGCGCCGGATCGCTGGTTGCTGGAAGGACCGGAAGGCATAGCCGAGGTGGCGGTGGATCGACCGCCCTTCCAGGTCAACACCGCCGATGCCCTGGCCGAAGCCGTGGCCAGCGGCCTGGGCATCGGCGCCCTGCCGCTGTACGCCGCGGTCGCCGGCCTGGCCAGTGGCCGCCTGCAGCGCGTGCTGCCGGGGCACCGGCTCTATGCCCTGGACATCCATGCGCTCTATCCGTCGCGGCGCTTTCTCGACGCCAAGATCCGCACCCTGGTAGACCACCTGCGCGAGACCCTGCCGGCCCTGCTGGAACGCGATCGGCTGCTGGTGGAAGGGAGCTGACGCCTTAAGGCCGTTGCTCGGGCAACATCCGCTCCAGGGTGCCATCGCGGCGGATCGCCACATGCCAGACCACCGCCGCCACATGCAGGATCACCAGACCATAGACGGCGAACTGGCCAGCCACATGGATGCGATTGGCGAGGATGCCGAGGGCCTCATGCCGGGGAAAACCCGGCAGGGAAAACAGCCCGAACACCGGTACCGACTGGCCCTGGCCGGCCATCAGGTAGCCGGTCACCGGCATCAGCAGCAGCACGGCATAGAGCAGGCCGTGATTGAGCCCGGCGAGCAGCCGCAGCAGACGACCGTCACGGGGATGGGCCGGCGGCGCCGGATGCCGCCAGCGCCAGGTCAGCCGGATCAGGATCAGCAGGAACACCGAGATCCCGGTGGATTCGTGCAGCAGATACCAGAGGGTGCGCACCGGTCCGGGCGGAAAGTTTTCCGCCACCCAGACGAAGGGCAGCAGCAGGCACAGCAGGGCGACGGTCAGCCAGTGCAGGGCCTGGGCGAAGCCGGTGTAGCGGGCGATGGCCATGGGCGGCTCTTCGTAGCAGAGGTATGCCGATAGTGCCCCAGGCAGAGGGCGAAAATCGCCTTGCCTGAGGATAAGCCGTGACCGTCCGTCAGAGATGGATCAGGGCAGCCAGCGCCAGCACCAGCGCTGGGATCATCACCACCGCGCCCAGCCTGAGGAATTGCCAGAAGCTCACCGACAGCCCTTCACGGCGCAGCGCGGCCAGCCACAGCAGGGTCGCCAGGGAGCCGGTGATGGATAGGTTCGGCCCGAGGTCGATGCCGATCAGCACGGCGCCGGCGATCTTTTCCGAGACATGGGCGGTCTGCACCGCCGCCCCGGCCAACAGACCGGCCGGCAGGTTATTGACCAGGTTGCTGCCAAAGGCCACCAGCAGCCCGGCGCCCCAGGCGGCGCGCTCCGGCGTCGCCTGGGCGGCGGCCTGCAGCTGATTGGCCAGCGCCTGCAGCACCCCGGTGGTCTCCAGGGCTTCCACCAGCACGAACAGCCCGGCCACCAGCGGCAGGACGCCCCAGGAAATGTGCTTGAGCAACTCCAGGCCGCCGCCACGCTTGCAGGCCACCACCACCAGGAAGGTGGCGAAGCCGGCGAGAAAGGTCGGCAGACCCAGCTCCAGATCCAGCGCCGAGGCGCCGAGCAAGACCAGGATGGTCAGGATCAGACCGCAGCCGGCGATGCGTCCGGTGGTGGGCAGCGCCTCCACCGCGCCCCCCTCGGACAACCGTTCGGCACGCAGGACCTTGGCCTGGGTCGCCCAGAGGGTGAGGAAGGTCGCGGCGATGGCCAGGAGCGACGGCACCGTGAACAGCGCCAGCCAACGGCTCAGCTCCGGCATGTGCTCGGCGAAGACCACCAGGTTGGCCGGGTTGGAGATCGGCAGCACGAAGCTCGCCGCGTTGGCGATGAAGGCGCAGGAGAACAGATAGGGCAGCGGATTCTTCACCTTCGCCGCGCGGGTGGCGTAGTAGACCGCCGGGGTCAGCACCACGGCGCAGGCGTCGTTGGAAAGGAACACCGTGACCAGGATGCCGACGCCATAGACCAGCGCGAACAGCCGCAGCGCCGACCCCTTGGCCGCGCGCACCGCGTGGCCGGCGACCCAGTCGAACAGCCCTTCCTTACGAGCGATCTCGGCCAGCAGCATCATGCCGATGAGGAACAGATAGACGTCGGTGCCCTTGGCGACGCCATGCCAGACGCCGTCCAGCGGCAACAGGCCGAACAGCGCCAGCAGCGCGGCACCGGCGACGGCGAACAGCGCCTCCGGCAGACCGAAGGGCCGCGAGACCACCCCGAGGGTGGCCAGGGCGGCGATGACCCACGTCAGGACGTGGGGAGTGGTGATGATGGACCCCATGAAAGCGCTGTTCCTTCTAGTCGATTCGCGAAACCGGCCTGGCCGACCTCACCATTTGCGGCCATTGCGATTGGGCCCCAGCTGGGTCCCCAGGACGCCCCTGGCCCGCCATTCACCGAGTTGGGTGCGATCCGAACCCCAGTCGGCGGGCGCGGCGACGGGGCAGAGATGACCGCTCAGCTCCACCTCGTCACGGTCTTCGCCGCCCTGCGCATCCCGGACCCGGACCTGCAACCGGCGGACGCCCTCCGGCACGGGTCGGTCGCCCTGATAGCGGCCCTTGCCGAGCGGCTGCAGCGGCCACCAGGGACCGTCGTCGCACTGCCACTCGCAGGCCGTGAGGTCGCTCTCGGCCAGCACCAGCACCCGGCACTCGCGGACCTCGGCCACGCCGGCGCCGTTGAGGCGGGCATCACCGGGCGCGGTGATCTGCACCCAGGGCCAGCCGTCGGCCAATTCGCGAAAGCGCCAGCTCACCGCCGGACCGTCCAAGGTGACCAGCGCGAATCCTACACCGCCCTCCTCGATCTGGCCGGTGGATCTGCAGGCGGCATAGAGCACGCCGCCGTCGTGGGCCAGTTCGTTGTAGTGGGTATGACCGATCTCCACCAGGCGCACCGGGCCTTCGTGCAGCAGCCGCGCCACCCGCTCGGCCTCGCCGGGCCCCTGCAGATCCGCCGGATAGCTGTGCATGAAGACCACGCAGCGTTGCGCCCGCCGGGTCGCCTCGTGCAACTGCTGCTCAAGCCATTGCACCTGCTCGCGGCCAAGGCGGAAATCCGGCCCGCCCGTGCCCGGTCCGCACATGTCCAGGAACAGGCAACGCACGCCGCCCACCTCCCTGGCGTAGGGCAGTCGGGGCACCTGCAACTCGGCGTAGAAGGGCCCGAGATCGCCGCCCTCCATGTCGTGATCGCCGGTGATCACCGTTACCGGCAGCGGAAAGTCGTCCAGCAACCGCCTGAGCAACAGATACTGCTCCGCGGTGCCGTTGTCGGCGTTGTCCCCGGGCAGATAGACGAAATCCAGTTCGCTGCGCCCGCGCAGGCGCTGCAGGAGGGTCTGCAGGTCCCGGGCATTGTCCGCCTCGGCGGTGGTCAGGTGCAGATCGCCGAGGTGGGCGAAGGCAAGGAACTCATCCTGGCGCGTCATTTCAGCCTCCCACCACCGAACCGCTCGACCGCGCCGCGTCCCCGGCGACGTGCTCGTCGCGGGTCTCCGGCATCAGCAGCAGATAGAGCACGAAGCCCACCGCGGCGATGGCCGCCAGGGTGGTGAAGGCCGCCGCGTAGCCGAAGCGGACGATGATGATCCCGGCGATGGTGGCACTGATCGCCGCGCCCAGCCCCTGGGCGGTGGCGATGGCGCCCTGGCTGACGTTGAAGCGCCCGCTGCCGCGGGTCAGGTCGGCGACGATCACCGGCATCAGGGCGCCATAGACCCCGGCGCCAATGCCGTCGAGCAGCTGCACCGCCACCAGGTAGTAGGGGCTGTCGGAAAAGGTGTAGAGCACGCCGCGGATCGCCAGCACGGCGAAGGCAAAGAGAAAGATCGGCTTGCGCCCGAAGACGTCGGCCTTGCGCCCCACCAGGATGGCCACCGGCACCATTACGCACTGGGCGGCGACGATGCAGACGGCCACCAGCGAGGTGGCGCTGTCCTTGCCGACGATATGGGTCAGCTGCTGGCCGACAGAGGTCAGCATGGCGGCATTGGCCAGGTGGAAGATCGCGGCCAGCAGCGCCAGCAGTTGCAACTTGCGATTGGCCAGCAGCGCCTGCCAGGCCGACACCGGCTGGGCGTCGCGGGCACCGACTTCGTCACCCAGCCCCTGGGCCAGGTCATCGTCGATCTCGTCCTGGGGCACCCGGACGATGGCGACAATGGAGGCCGCCGCCAGCAGCGCCATCAGCCAGAACACCACGGTAGGGCCGAAGAAATAGGCCAGGCCACCGGCCAGCGCTGCCGAGACGGCGTTGCCGGCGTGGTTGAAGCCTTCGTTGCGGCCGATGTGCCGGGTGAAGGCCTTGGGCCCGACGATACCCAGGGTGATGGCCGCCAGCGCCGGGGCGAAGATGGCCGCCGCGGCATGGGCCAGCGACTGGGTGGCCGCCACTACGTAGAAGTTGGAGACGAAGGGCAGCAGCACGCTGCAGACGGTCACCACCAGGGCGGCGACGCCGACCATGAGGCGCTTGTGGCGGGTGCGGTCGATCAGGGCGCCGGCCGGGGTCTGGGCGATCAGCCCGGCGATGCCGGCCAGGGTCATGATGAAACCGGCGGTGGCCTCGTTCCAGCCCTCCCCCGGACCGCGCACGGCGATCAGGTAGATGGCGAGATAGGGCCCCAGGCCGTCGCGGACGTCGGCCAGGGTGAAGTTCAGGGCATCCAGGGCATGGCGCGCGCGGCGAGAGGGTTCGGCGCTGGCCCCGGCGGTCGGGGAACGAGTTTCGGACATGAGCGGGCATCCGTAGCGAGATATAGGTCGCGGGACGCAGGCCCCACGGCACCTCTCGCCCCGGCCCGCCAGCGACCCACGGCATGACCCGCTGGGCCCCAGCCAACCACCGCTGCCAGGGGAGATTGCAAAATGTGACCGGAGCGAAGCGGCGCTAGTGCCGTGCCCTCAGGAAAGAAATGCCTCTGGCGCGGGACTTTCCGCACGTTTCCCACCCTGGCGGCCCGACGCCTCTTGGATAACGCCGCCGGTCAGGCCACCCGTCGGCTTGGAAAGGCGTCGTCCTCGGGCTGGGCCAGGGCCACGGCGCTGCCCTCTTCGCTGCGCGGCCGCAGCATCGACAGCAGGTTGGCCTCGATGGTGGCGCACAGCTTGTCCATGGTGATCTGGTGCTGGCTGTCGGCGAAGGGCGCCTGCAGATCGCTGCCGATGCGCTCCAGCGCCAGCAGCATGAAGCCGACCACGGTCGACACCAGCGGGGTGAACCAGCCGAGGGTCGAGACCAGGCCCAGTGGCATGGCGATGCAGAACAGAAAGCTGAACAGCTGCGGAAAGCAGACATAGGGATAGGGCAAGGGGGTGTTGGCGATGCGCTCCATGCCGCCCTGCCAGTTGGACATGTCCACCAGGGTCTCTTCCAGCCGCGCCAGGCGGATGCTGTCCAGCCGGCCCTGGCGGTATTCGCTGGCGATCAGCTCGGCAGTGCCGGCGAGGATGTCGTTGGCGAAGTTGAGGCTGCCGTCGGCCAGCGCCAGTTCGTGGCGGGCCAGATAGGGCGCCGCGGCCTGGGCCGGGTCCTGGCGCTTGAGCTGGGCGCGCAGGGCATGCAGATAGCCCATGTGCCGACGCAGCAGCACGGCCTTGACCCGATTCTGCGCCCTGCCCTGGTCGTCGATCAGGGTCAGCACCTGGCGGCCGAAGCTGCGCGAGCTGTTGACCATGGCGCCCCACAGGGTCCGCGCCTCCCACCAGCGGGCATAGGCGCTGCTGTTGCGAAAGCTGATCAGCACCACCAGCGCCGAGCACAGCAGGGTCAGGGGCGTGAGCGGCAGATCGAAGCGCTCGTCGACGAACAGCATGGCGTCCACCGTCACCGCCACGTCCCACAGCAGCAGACCGAACAGCGACCAGCCGACATAGCTGAAGGTGGTGCGCAGGAACTGGATCTTCTTCTGGATGGAACGGAGCTGGATCGGACTGGACATCTGCGACTCCCGGCGGCGCGGTTTCTCGATTCGCGGTTGCCCTGGCCGTCCTGTCGTCACGCCGCGAGCCGCTGAGCCCGTCGCCGTGTCCCCCTCCCTGAGAATGCAACCTGTTCGCGAGACTAGTCGGCGGGCCTTAAGTCAAACTTAATCCGGAGCGACGGGCGGATCATGGCAAAGTGCCGTGTTAGAGCCTTCGGCACAGGCCTCGACGCCTCTACCAGAAGCCTTCCCGTCCACCTGACCACCGATCGGTCGTGCGCCCGCTCCGCTCGTCCGGGTTGGCGAAACTGTGAGCGATCCTGCAGCCGCTCCTGTAGTCGTGGCCCTGATGACTCCCATAGCCAGCAGTGCTTTTGGGACGGCCAACGCCCTCGTTGGCGCAGGTGCCGTGCCATAATCCGGGCACCTTCGCCGTCCTAGATGCCTGCATGCCCAGAATTGTGAAAGCGAGCCTCGTGCTGCTCGCGCTCTTGGCCCTCTACAGTCTGCTCGGATTCCTGGCCGGACCGCGCCTCGCCCTGCACTACCTCAACCAGACGCTGGCCGAGCGCCTCACCCAGCCGGCCAGCCTGCAAGCCCTGAGCTTCAACCCCTTCACCCTGCAGTTGCACGCCGAAAAGCTGCTGGTCGGTCCGGCGGAGCACCCCGTGGTGGCGGCCGAAGGTTTCTCGGCCGATGTGCAGTGGGACAGCCTCTGGCGACGGACCCTGCACCTGACCGAGGTGCGCCTCGACCAGCCCCAGGTCGATCTGCGCATCGCCAAGGGTGGCCAGGTCAATCTGGCCCAGCTCTGGCGCAGCGACCCCACCGCCACCGCCGCGCCGACCCCGGCGGATGCGGAGCCGGGCCAGCCCTTCCCGGTGCACATCGAGCGCATTGCCCTGGTCGGTGGCCGGCTGCATTTCCTCGATGCCCAGGGCGCCCAGCCGGTGGAGGCCACCTTCACCCCCCTGGATGCCACCCTGCAGGATTTCCGCACCCGTAGCGGCGACACCCCGGGCCAACTGGCCATGACCGCCACCACCGCCCAGGGCGGCCAGCTCACCTGGAAGGGCAGCCTGGATCTCCTGCCGCTGCGCAGCGAAGGCGACCTGACGCTCAAGGGCGTCAGCCTCGCGCCCTGGTGGCCCTATGTGCGCAACCAGTTGCCGCTGGCGCTGGGCAAGGGGCGCCTGGAAGCCAGCGCCCACTACCGCCTGGACCTGAGCAAGACCCTGCAACTGCAACTCAGTCAGGGCCGCCTGGCGCTGGACGACGTCGCCGTGCAGGCAGTGAATGCCGAACCCAAGGCCAGCTTCAAGCGCCTGGCCGCCGAGGGTATCGGTCTGGATCTGCAGAAGCGCGAAGTCAGCATCGCCCGCCTGCGCGGCAACGGCCTGGATGCCTGGGGCAATCGCGAGCAGGACGGTACGCTCGACTGGCAGCAGCTCTTCCCCACCAGCGATGCCCCCAGCAGTGGCCCGGCGTGGCGCGTGAAGCTCGACGACGCCCAGCTCAGCGACAACCAGCTGCACCTGGTGGACCGCGTGCCCCAGGAGCCGGCCAGTCTCTATTTCAGCGGCCTGGACCTGGCGGTGAAAGGCTTCGACACCGCCAGCAGCAAGCCCTTCGGCCTGGAGCTCAAGACCACCCTCGGTGATCGCGGCCGCATCACCGCCAGCGGCCAGCTGGCGCTGACGCCCCTGCAGGGCAGCTTCGACGTCGGCATCGACGAACTCAACCTGCGCCAGGCCCAGCCCTATCTCAGCCCCTATGTGCGCCTGGAGATCCGCAGCGGCCAGCTGGCCAGCCGGCTCAAGGTAGCCCTGGCCCCGGGCGAACCGCTGGGGCTCACCGTCAGCGGCGCGGCTCAGGTGACCCAGGTGCATGTGCTCGACACCCTGCACCAGCAGGATTTCATGCGCTGGCAGCGGCTGGACGTGCAGGGCATCGCCTTCGAACTGGGCAAGCGCCTGGTGATCGACCGGATTGACCTGGAAAAGCCCTATGGCACCCTGGTGATCAACGAAGACCTGAGCAACAACTTCAGCGCCCTGCTGGTCCCCCAGCCGAAAACCGCGTCGAAGGACAGCTCGCCACCGCTGCGGATCCGCATCGGCGGCGTGAGCATCAAGGACGGCAGCGCCGACTTCGCCGACAACAGCCTGAAGCCCGGTTTCGCCACCAATATCCAGTCGCTGGAAGGCGGCATCGGCACCCTGGACACCGCCGCCTCCAAGCCAGCCGACATCCACCTCGCCGGCAAGGTCGATCGCTTCGCCCCGGTGGAGATCAAGGGCCGCCTCGACCCTCTCGATCCCCTGCAGCAGCTGGATGTGACCGCCTACTTCCGTCAGGTCGAACTCACTACCCTGTCGCCCTACACCGGCAAGTTCGCCGGCTATGCGGTGCGCAAGGGGCGCCTCGACCTGGACCTGCAATACCGCATCGACGACGGCAAGCTGCAGGCGCAGAACCACGTGGTGCTCGACCAGCTGGAACTGGGCGAGCGGGTGGACAGCAAGGACGCCGTGGACCTGCCGGTGCGCCTGGCGGTGGCCCTGCTCAAGGACAGCCACGGTCGCATCGACCTGCGCCTGCCGGTGGCGGGCAATCTCGCCGATCCCAACTTCAGCGTCATGCCGGTGGTCTGGCAGACCCTGCGCAATGTGCTCAGCCGCGCCGTCCAGGCGCCCTTCCGCATGCTGGCGGGACTGGTCGGCGGGCACGAGGCGGATCTCAGCGCCATCGACTTCGCCGCCGGCAGCACCACGCTTTCGGCCCAGGCCCGCGGCGAGCTGGACAAACTGGCCGCGGCCCTGCGCCAGCGTCCGCAGCTGACGGTGGAGGTCAGGGGCCATGCCGGCGCCGCCAGCGATGGCCGCGCCCTGGCCGCCAGCCAGCTGGAAAAGGACTTCCAGACCCAGTACTTCAACCTGCTGCAGCGTCGCGGCGACAAGGTCCCGGCCGATCCCAGCCAGTTGCAGGTGCCCGCCGCCATGCGCGCGCCTCTGCTGGAAGGCCTGTACCGCCTGCGACTGCAGGCGCAACCCCCGCAGGAATGGGATAGTCTTGACGATGCCACCCGCACGGCGCGCCTGCGCCAAGCGGTGCTCGAAGCCTGGAGCGGCAACGACGGCCTCCTGCGCAGCCTGGCCCAGCAGCGCGCGGGTGCCATCAAGACCTATCTGGTTGACACGGCGAAACTGGATGCCCAGCGGGTCTATCTGCTGGACGTCAGCACTCAAGCCCAATCCGGTGAATCGCCCACGGCCGCGCAGTTGCAGCTCGGGGTGCTCTGACCGGTCAGGAGACCCCCATGCGTTGCCTGCTCGCCGCCCTCACCCTGCTGGTCGCCACCGGCGCCGCCGCCGATTCCATGAGGTGCGGCAACGCCCTGGTCAGCCGGGGCGATCGCGCCTTCGAAGTGCTGCAGAAATGCGGCGAACCCGCCCACCGCGACCTGGTGGGCTACGAGTTGGGTCGCAACGAACGCCGCGAGGCGGTGATCGAGGAATGGGTCTACGGCCCGAAAAACGGCGCCAACTACATCCTCACCTTCGAAGCCAACCGCCTCACTCGCATCGAGTTCCAGCGCCAATGAATCTGCGCGCCCTGCCGTTGCTGCTCCTGCTCGCCACCGGCACCAGCCAGGCCGCGTCGCTGCGCTGCGGCAGTGCCCTGGTCTCCACCGGCTCCACCACCCACGAGGTTCGCGGCAAGTGCGGCGAGCCGCTGAGCGTCACGCCCCTGGGCGAACGCCAGGTCACCGACGGCTATGGCTATCGCCAGGTGGAATTCGTCGAGGAATGGGCCTACGGTCCCTGGAACGGCATGCTCTATTTCCTCACCTTCCGCGGCGGCCGCCTGGATCAGGTGGACAGCAAGAGAGCCAACTGAGGCCGCTGGCGGGCGGTGGACAAGGCGGCGCCGTTGGCCACCCTACAGCCCGTAGCCTGGACAACCGCGCAGCGTTTTCCACTGTCTCGACAAGGTCAACGTCGCTGCAATCCATACACCGCACGGAACCGCCCCCTCTCCCCCAGGGATAGGGCTGGGGTGAGGGAAGCGTCGTAGGTTGGGTTGAGCGCCAACCTACGGCGCGAGCATGGCTTTCGTAGGTTGGGTTGAGCGCCAGCGAAGCCCAACATTGCCCAAAATCCCAGCCCCGCTGTTGGGCTTCGCTACGCTCAGCGCCAACCTACGGCGCGGGGCACGGTTTTCGTAGGTTGGGTTGAGCGCCAGCAAAGCCGAACGTTGCCCAAGGTCCTGGCCCCGCTGTTGGGCTTCGCTACGCTCAGCACCAACCTACGGCGCGGGCATGGCTTTCGTAGGTTGGGTTGAGCGCCAGCGAAGCCCAACATTGCCCAGGGCCCAACCC
>NZ_JASCON010000093.1:0-20552 GCF_029959585.1 Pseudomonas sp. PS02302 | reverse complement strand
CCCCCCGCCGCCGGCGCCCCGGATTCCGGCCCCCCGCCCCCGGCCCCCCCGCGGGCGCAACGCCCGCTGCAGCCGGCGACGCGCCTGCCAGCCGTGCAGCAACAGACCGCCGAGGATGACCAGGGTCAGGCCGAAGGCCGGCCAGACATAGAGGCCGTGGCGCCCCATGCCCAGGACCTGCGCCCATTCCACTCCGCTCACGCGCCCTCCTCCCCCAGCTCCAGGCGTACCCAGCGACTGCGCCACTCGCGCCTGAGCACCTCCAGGCGCATCCGCTGCAGCAAGACGCCCGCGAAGAACAGATAGAACGCCAGCACCATCACCAGCAGTGGCAGCCACATGGCGGCCGGCATCGGTGGCCGCGCCATCAGGCTGAAGGTGGCCGGCTGGTGCAGGGTGCTCCACCACTCCACCGAATACTTGATGATCGGCAGATTGACCGAGCCCACCAGGGCCAGGATGGCGCAGGCACGGGCGGCGCTCTCGCGATGCTCGATGGCCTGCCCCAGGGCGATCACGCCCAGATAGAGAAACAGCAGCACCAGCATCGAGGTGAGCCGGGCGTCCCAGATCCACCAGGTGCCCCAGGTGGGAATGCCCCACAGCGACCCCGTGGCCAGGGCGATCACCGTCATCCAGGCGCCGATCGGCGCGGCCGCGCGCAGGGCCACGTCGGCCAGCTTGAGGCGCCAGACCAGGCCGATGGCTCCGGCGACCGCCAGCAGCAGATAGCAGGACTGCGCCAGCAAGGCCGCCGGCACATGCACATAGATGATGCGAAAGCTGTCGCCCTGCTGGTAGTCCGGTGGCGCCAGGAACAGTCCCCAGACCAGACCCACGGCCAGCAGCAGCCCGGCCAGCGCCAGGCAGGGTCCCTGCAGGCGGCCGGCCACGCGATAGAAGATGGCGGGAGAGCCCAGGCGGTGCAGCCAGGTCCAGTTCATGTCGTCCTCGTCATTGGGCCGCGCCGATGCGCAGGCCGGCGGCGACCGCCAGGGGCGCCAGGGTCAGGGCCAGCAGAGTCAGGCAACCCAGCCAGAGCAGCAGCCCCGTCACCGGCAGGCCAAGACGCGCCGCGTCCAGGGTGCTGGCGCCCAGGATCAGCACCGGGATCTGCAGCGGCAGGTTGAGCAGCGCCAGCAGCAGCCCGCCACGGGCCAGACCCACGGTGAGGGCCGCGCCTATGGCACCGATCAGGGTCAGGGCCAGACTGCCCAGGGTCAGGGCCGCCAGGGTCGCCGGCAGGGCCGCGGCGGGCAGCCCGAGCATCAGCGCCAGCAGCGGCGTCAGGGCCACCAGGCCGAGGCCGGCGAAGCACCAGTGCACCAGCAGCTTGAGCAGCACCAGCAGCGGCAAGGGCTGGGGTGCCAGCAGCCAGAGCTCCAGCGAGCCATCCTGCCAGTCGCTGCGAAACAGGGCTTCCTGGCCAAGCAGCAAGGCCAGCAACAGCGCTATCCACAGGAGGCCGGGTGCCAGGGCGGCCAGCTGCTGGCTATCGGGACCCAGCGCCAGGGGAAAGAGGGTCACCACCAGGGCATGGAAGGCCAGGGGCGTGAGCCACAGCGCCGGACGGCGGCAGGCCAGGCGCCCTTCGCGCCTGAGGAAGGCCAACCAGGCGCCGCTCATCGGCCACCGTCCAGCCAGAGCAGCCGATGCCCTTCGGGGACGACCTCCAGTTCGCGGTGACTGGTCAGCACCAGGGCGCCGCCTGCCGCGCAATGGGCGCGCAGGCGCTCCTCCAGCTGCGTGCAGGTGCTGGCGTCGAGGGCGGTGAAGGGTTCGTCCAGCAGCCAGAGCCGCGGCGGTTCGGGCAACTGAAGCCGGGCCAGGGCAACGCGGCGACGCTGACCGGCCGACAACTGCCCACAGGGCTCGTCCGCCCAGTCGGCCAAGCCCACCGTTGCCAGGGCGACCCGGCAGGCCTCATCGGTGGTCGGGTGCCACAGATTGGCCAGACTGTGGAGATTTTCCATCGCCGTCAGCCCCTCGGCGATGCCGGGCGCATGGCCCAGCCAGAGCAGCTCGGCCGCGGCGGGCCGGCGCACCTTACCCGCATCCGCCGGAAGCAGTCCCGCCAGGATGCGCAGCAGGCTGGTCTTGCCACTGCCGTTGACGCCCCCGATGCGCAGCGACTCGCCCGCCGCCACGCTCAGACTCAGGTCGTCGAACAGCAGGCGACCGCCCCGTTCGCAACGGAGCGCGACGGCGTCGAGCAGGGGCTGATTCAAGACAGGGGATCTCACGGCACTAAAGTCGGTCGGGCGCTGGCCGTTAACCCGGCACACGCCCTTGAAGGCGCGCCATTATACACAGGCGATTCCACCGGACCTGCCCGATGACTTCCATCTCCGCGATCCAACCCAGCGTCGGCGTCACGCCCGCCCTGCCCGTCCGGGCCGCGGCGGCGCAGGCGTCGGACGCGGGGGCGCAGATACTGCAGGCCCTGCAATCCCTCGACGACCTGATTCCGCCCGGCAGCACGGCCACCGCCGAGGTACTCGCCACCCGTCCGGCCGGCCAGAGCTTCCAGTTCCTGCTGCAACTGCAGCTGGCCGAGGGCGGCAGCGTCCTGCTCACCACCCAGAGTCCGACCAATAACCTGCCGGTGGGCAGCCAGCTACTGGTGAGCACCCTCGGCTCCACCCAGCTGGCGGTGCTGCTGCAGAGCCTGGAGGGCGACGCACCACCGCCGCCGCTGCAGCAGCTGGATCTGCGCCAGCTGCCGGTGGGCACGACCCTGCAGTTGCGGGTGCTGAGCAGTCTGCTGCAACAGCCGCCCGGCGCGACGCCCACCTACGAGGTGATCGCCAAGGCCCTGAGTTCCAGTCTCGAAGGTCGCCAGCTCAAGCTGGAATCACCCCGCCCGGTACCGGTGGGCAGTCTGCTGACCGTGGTGATCAAGGACAGCCAGGAGGTCACGGTGCTGCCCATGGCGCAGCGCCTCGACCAGCTCGACATCGATCGCCAGCTGCAGGGCCAGGGGCAGCGCCAGCTGTCGATGAATGCCCTGCTGCAATGGCTGGAGGACGTCCCCGAAGCAGAGCTGCCGCCGTCGGTCGGCGCAGCGCTCAAGTCCCTGCTGGCCAATCTGGAAACCACCGAGGCCCTGGCCACGCCCCAGGGCTGGGCCCGCGCCCTGGCGCGCAGTGGCCTGCAACTGGAGCAACAACTGCTGGATCGCGGCGGTCCCGATCTCCAGGAAGACTTCAAGGCCAACCTGCTGCGCCTGGTGGATCGCCTGCTGGCCAGCGTGCCGGGCGAGGCCCTGCGCAATCCCCAGGTCGCGATCCAGACCGCCCAGCAGAATCTGCCCGACGCCCTGCGCCGGGCGCTGGGTGACGCCGCCACCGCCAGTCGCCAACCCACCGCCCTGGACTTTCCCCTGGGCGAACGCGATGGTCGCGGCCTCAGTGCCGCCAACGCCGAACTCGACGAATTGCTGCAACTGGCCACGGGCGTCATCGCCCGCCTGCAGACCCACCAGCTCGCCAGCCTGGCCCAGACCCAGGTCCTGCCCGATGGCTACTACCTCTCCACCTGGCAGACCGAGATTCCCTGGCGCGATGGCGAGCGCCTCGGCGCGGTGCAGGTGCGCTTTCAGGAAGAACGACCGCCGCCGGATAGCCATGGGGAAGCCCGCGACAGTCTGTGGAAGGTGGAACTGGCCTTCGACCTGGCACCGCTGGGGCCGCTGCAGGTGCGGGCGCAACTGGCCAGCGGCCGGCTGTCGAGCGAATTCTGGGCGGAAAAAGGCGCCACCGCGACGCTGATCGATACCGAATTGCCCCATCTGCGCGAACGCCTGCTGGCGGCCGGCTTCGTGGTCGGCGACCTCAGCAGCCGCCAGGGCCGCCCCGCACGCCATCCGCGCACCACCCTCGAACAACGCTGGATCGACGACACCGCATGAGTACACCCGCCGCCCGCCAGGCCATCGCGCTGTCCTATGACGGCAGCAGCGCCCCCATCCTCTCCGCCAAGGGCGATGCCGAACTGGCCGAACTCATCCTGGCCACGGCCCGGGAGCACGAGGTGCCCATCTACGAAAACGCCGACCTGGTGCGCATCCTGGCGCGCCTGGAACTAGGTGCGGAAATCCCCGAGGCGCTCTATCGCACCCTGGCCGAGATCATCGCCTTCGCCTGGCACCTCAAGGGCAAGTGCCCGGCGCACCTGGCCGACCAGCCGGATCTGTCGCCCGGGTGGGAGCGGATGCCGTAGGAATCGGTCCTCACGGGCATGGCGGTTCGCCGATGCGGCCGGGGCCAATAGGAGCGGCCCATGGCCGCGATCTGTCGTGTAGCCTAGATAACGGCGCAGCCTTATCCACCCTTCGAGGCGGCCTGCCCGTGGAAAACGCCATGCGGTTTTCCACGCTACGGCTGATCGCGATCTTGCCGCGGCTGATGGAGACGAACGCCTACTCGGACAGCCCCTCTCCCTCCGGGAGAGGGTTGGGGTGAGGGTGCCCCCGGCAGTCACTCCCAGCGAAAAACGCTGCGCGGTTTTCCACGCGACGACACGACGAATCGTTTTATCGCGGCCATGGGCCGCTCCTACGGAGAATGAAGCGTTTGCAAGGGCGCCCACATCGGCGGACCGCATGACCGCGATCAAGCAATCCAGCCAGCGAAATCGACCTACCCCCGCCGCAACGAATGCCCCACAGCACCCTTTTCGGCCACCTTGGCAGCGTCCCAGAGTGCATCCATCTCTTCCAGGCTGGCCTCCTGGGGCGTTCTGCCCTGAGCGTTCAGGCCTTCCTCGATGAAGCGAAAGCGCCGCTCGAACTTGGCATTGGCCTGACGCAGGGCATCTTCCGCATCGACCTGCAGGTGCCTCGCCAGATTGACCATCACGAACAGCAGGTCGCCGACCTCTTCCGCCACCTGGGCAGCCTGGCCGTTGGCCACGGCCTCGCGCACCTCGTCCAGTTCCTCCTGGATCTTGGCCACCACCGGCGTGGCATCGGCCCAGTCGAAGCCGACATTGGCCGCACGCTTCTGCAGCTTGGCCGCACGACTCAGGGCCGGCAGCGCGGCCGGCACGTCATCCAGCAGCGACAACTGCTCCGGCGCCGCGGCCTTTTCCGCGCGCTCCTCGGCCTTGATCTCTTCCCAGCGGCGCTTGATGGTCGCCTCGTCCAGTCGCGGCAGGTCGAGCGGGCCATGCAGGTCGCCGTCGGGAAAGACATGGGGATGGCGCCGCACCAGCTTGCGGGTGATGCCATCCACCACCTGGGCGAAGTCGAAATGGCCATCCTCGCGACCCAGCTGGCTGTAGTAGACGACCTGGAACAGCAGATCGCCCAGTTCGTCGCGCACCTGCGGGAAATCCCGGCGGGCGATGGCGTCAGCGACCTCGTAGGCCTCTTCCAGGGTGTGGGGCACGATGCTGGCGTAGTCCTGGCGCAGATCCCAGGGGCAGCCGTGCTGGGGATCGCGCAACCGGGCCATGAGGTGCAGCAGGTCGTCGAGCTGGTACATGGATGAATCCTGTCACGGGAAAAAGAACGAGGCGCCAGAGGCGCCTCGTGGAGTCGTCGTCACATCGCTCAGGCGGCGCGATTGCGCCGGGCTTCGATGATGTTGGGCAGCTGGGAGATGCGCCCGAGCAGGCGACCGAGGGCGTCCAGACCGGGGATCTCGATGGTCAGCAGCATGTTGGCGGTGTTTTCCTCGCGATTGGAACGGGTATTCACCGCCAGCACGTTGATCCGCTCGTTGAGCAGGATCTGCGAGACATCGCGCAGCAGACCGGAGCGGTCGAAGGCCTTGATCACGATGTCGACCGGATAGGTCTGCACCGGCACCGGGCCCCAGCTCACCTGGATGGTCCGCTCCGGCTCGCGACTGGCCAGCTGCAGGGCGTTGGCGCAGTCCTGCCGGTGGATGGTCACGCCACGGCCGAGGGTGATGTAGCCGACGATGGCATCGCCCGGCACCGGCTGGCAGCAACCGGCGATCTGGGTGAGCAGGTTGCCCACCCCCTGGATCTGCACATCGCCACGCTTGCCCGGCTTGTTGGTGGGCTTGCGCGGCAAGTGATCGAGGGTATCGAGGCCCTTGTCCGGCTCCACCAGCTGCTGGGCGGCGTGCATCACCTGGGCCAGGCGCAGATCGCCGGCGCCCAGGGCCGCGAGCATGTCCTCGGCACCCTTGTAGTTGACCTTCTCGGCCAGGGTGTTGAAGTCCACCGGGGGCAGTGCCAGGCGCGACAGCTCGCGCTCGACCATGGCCTTGCCGGCGGCCACGTTCTGGTCGCGCGCCTGGAACTTGAACCAGTGGACGATCTTGGCCCGGGCCCGCGAGGTGTTGACGTAGCCGAGGTTGGGGTTGAGCCAGTCGCGGCTGGGCGAGCCCTGCTTGCCGGTGATGATCTCCACCTGCTCGCCGGTCTGCAGCTGGTAGTTCAGCGGCACGATGCGGCCGTTGATCTTGGCCCCGCGGCAGTTGTGGCCGATCTCGGTGTGCACCCGATAGGCGAAGTCCAGCGGCGTCGCGCCCTTGGGCAGGTCGATGGCGTGGCCGTCGGGGGTGAAGACGTAGACCCGGTCCGGCTCGATGTCGACCCGCAGCTGATCGGCCAGGCCGCCGATGTCGCCCAGCTCCTCGTGCCATTCCAGCACCTGGCGCAGCCAGGAGATCTTTTCTTCGTAGTGGTTGGAGGCCGACTTGACGTCGGTTCCCTTGTAGCGCCAGTGGGCGCAGACCCCCAGTTCGGCCTCTTCGTGCATGGCGTGGGTGCGGATCTGCACCTCCAGCACCTTGCCCTCCGGACCGATTACCGCCGTGTGCAGGGAACGGTAGCCGTTCTCCTTGGGATTGGCGATATAGTCGTCGAACTCGCGGGCAATATGCCGCCAGAGGGTATGCACGATGCCCAGCGCGGTATAGCAGTCACGCACCTCGGGCACCAGCACCCGCACGGCGCGCACGTCGTAGATCTGGCTGAATTCCAGGCCCTTGCGCTGCATCTTCCGCCAGATGGAATAGATGTGCTTGGCGCGCCCGCTGAGGTCGGACTTGATGCCGGTGGCGGTGAGCTCGTCACGCAGCTGCTGCATGACGTCGGCGATGTACTGCTCGCGATCCAGCCGCCGTTCATGCAGCAGGGTCGCGATCTGCTTGTACTGCTGGGGCTCCAGGTAGCGGAAGGACAGGTCCTCCAGCTCCCACTTGATATGGCCGATTCCCAGCCGGTGGGCCAGGGGCGCGTAGATGTCGGCGACCTCGCGGGCCACCCGGTTACGGCGCTCTTCGGTGGCGTTCTTGACCGCGCGGATGGCGCAGGTGCGCTCGGCCAGCTTGATCAGGGCCACGCGCACGTCGTCGACCATAGCCACCAGCATGCGGCGCAGGTTGTCGACCTGGGTCTGGCTGCCCAGCACCATGGACTTGCGCGGATTGAGACTCTCGCTGATCGCCGCCATGCGCAGCACGCCTTCGATCAGCTTGGCCACCACCGGCCCGAAATGCTCGGCCGCCGACTCCAGGGTCGCCTTGCCCTCGCGCACCGCCCGGTAGACGATGGCGGCGATCAGGCTGTCCTGATCCAGCTTGAGGTCGGCCAGGATCTCCGCCATCTGCAGGCCGGTATGGAAACTGGAGGTCCCCTCCGCCCAGGTGTGCTCCACCTGGCCGGAATTCTCTTCCGCCGTGCGGGCGAAGCCGCAGGCGTCCAGCAAGGCCTCGCGATCGAGATTCGGATCCACGCTCTGGATATGATCCAGCCAGGCGTGGAGGTTGATGCTGCCATCGACGTTGACTGGCTGATGCGCTCTGACCTGTACCATCTACCCCTTCCTCACGGCGTAGCCTTCTCGCCGGATTGGCTCGCATCGGTTGGCGAGCCGTCGTTACCCGGGCATCCTGCCCGCTTCGAACAGCACCATGGCTTCCACATGGGCGGTCTGCGGGAACATGTCGAGAATGCCCGCTCTTGTCATGCGATAGCCCTGTCGGACCAGCTCCCCGGCATCCCGTGCCAGGGTGGCCGGATTGCAGGAGACGTAGACCAGCCGCCCGATACCGAGGCCGCTGAGCTGCCGAACCACTTCCAGCGCACCGTCGCGCGGCGGATCCAGCAGGGCCAGCGAATGGCTGCCCAGATCGGCGGGTAGCGGGTTCGACAGATCCACCTGTAGAAAGTGCGCGTTGCCGATGCCGTTGTCACGTGCATTTTGTATTGCCCGGGATGTCATCGCCGCGACCCCTTCGATACCGGTGACGGCCGCTGCCTGCCGCGCCAGCGGCAGGGCGAAGTTGCCCAGCCCGGAAAACAGATCGAGCACCCGGTCGTCCGCCGTCGGCGCCAGCCAGTCCAGTGCCTGGGCGACCATGGCCTCGTTGATGGCGGCATTGACCTGGACGAAGTCGCCCGGCTGGTAGGCCAGGGTCAGGTCCCAGGACGCCAGCCGGAAGCCCAGCCTGGCATCGGCCTGATCCGGCTGCGGCTCGCCCTTGCCCTGCCACCAGAGCTGGACGCCAGCCGCCGCGCAGAAGTCGCGCAGGCGCACCTGGTCGCCCGGCAGCAGCGCCCGGGTATGGCGCACCAGCATGGCCGTTGCCGTGCCCTGGAAGAGTTCCACATGACCGATCGCCTGCGGCTGTTCCAGCCCGCTCAGCAGGTCAGGCAGCGCGCGCAGCAATGGCTGCAGTTCCGGCACCAGTACCAGGCAGCCGTCGGGGGTGACGATGTCCTGGCTGGCCTCGGCGCGAAAGCCCACTTCCAGGCGGCTCTGGCGGTCGTCCCAGCGCACCGCGATGCGGGCGCGGCGGCGATAGCCGAATTCGGGACCGACCAGGGGCGCGGCCCAGGCCAGCGGCTGCACCCCGGCCAGGCGGCGGAATTGCTCGGCCAGGGCTTCCTGCTTGAGGGTCAGCTGATCGGCATGGGGCAGGTGCTGCAGGGTGCAACCGCCGCAGCGGTCGGCCACGCTGCAGGGTGGTGTACGCCGCAACGGACTGGCTTCCAGCACCCGGAGGGTACGGGCCTCGACCACCTGACTGCGGGCGCCGAGCACCCGCGCCTCGACCTGCTCGCCCGGCAGAGCGCCGGCGACGAACCAGGTCCGCCCGCCTTCGCGCGCGATGCCACGCCCGTCATGGGACAGCCGCTCGATGCCCAAAAGCTGCCGCTTGCCGGTCGGCACGCCGGTCGCCCGGGCGCCACCGGCCGGTTGGAAGCGCAGTCCGCCGCCGCCTCGCTTAGCGCGCGTCATAGACGCCGGTCGACAGGTAGCGATCGCCTCGGTCACAGATGATCGCGACGATCACCGCATTGTCCACTTCCCGGGCGATGCGCAGGGCGCCCGCCACCGACCCGCCGGACGACACGCCGCAGAAGATGCCTTCTTCCCGCGCCAGGCGGCGCATGGTGTCTTCGGCTTCCTGCTGACCCATGTCGATGATGCGATCCACGCGGCTGGCCTCGTAGATCTTCGGCAGATAGGCCTCCGGCCAGCGGCGGATGCCGGGAATGGCCGCGCCCTCCTCCGGCTGCAGACCGACGATCTGCACCTTGGAATTCTGCTCCTTGAGGTAGCGCGAGGTGCCCATGATGGTCCCGGTGGTGCCCATGGAGCTGACGAAATGGGTGATGCTGCCGTGGGTCTGGCGCCAGATCTCCGGCCCGGTCCCCAGGTAGTGGGCCACCGGATTGTCGCCATTGCCGAACTGGTCGAGCACCTTGCCGCGGCCTTCGGCCTGCATGCGCGTGGCCAGATCCCGCGCGCCTTCCATGCCGTCTTCCCGGCTGACCAGGATCAGCTCGGCGCCATAGGCGGTCATGGCCGCCTTGCGCTCGGCGCTGGAGTTGTCGGGCATTATCAGGATCATGCGGTAGCCCATGATGGCGGCGGCCATGGCCAGGGCGATCCCGGTATTGCCGGAGGTGGCCTCGATGAGGGTATCGCCGGGCTGGATGTCGCCACGGGCCTCGGCCTGGCGGATCATCGACAGCGCCGGGCGGTCCTTGACCGACCCCGCCGGGTTGTTGCCTTCCAGCTTGAGCAGCACGGTACTGCGGGTGTCGCCGGCCAGGCGCTGCAGGCGCACCAGCGGCGTGTTACCGATGCAATCGGCGATGGTGGGATAGTGCAGACTCATGAATCAGCTCGTTCCGCCAGGGGTGAAAGCCTTCCATGATACTCCCAAAGCCTCGCCGACCCTACCCATCCGGCGCCTGGCTAGGGCCGGCGCGTGGCGGCGCCGTCGCTGGCCACCTCCAGCGCGGCGGGCAGACTCAGCGACAGAATGCCCTCCGGCCCCAGGTTGGGCTGCACCTGGGGAGTCACCTGCATCCCCGGCAGCCCACCCAGCCGCTCGGCCAGTCGCCTGGCGGCATCGGGGGCGACCTTGCGGGTCAGGTCCTCGGTACCGGAATACAGCCAGAGTTGCACCGGCCGGGCGCCGCCCACGCCCTGGAATTCCTCGGCCCGCTTGAGGATGTAGCCCTGCTGCCAGCCATAGGCGACATCGCTCGCCACGTAGCGCTGGAAGGCCTGCGGCTGGCGATAGAGGGTGTCGAGCACGAACAGCCCGCCGTAGCCATGGCCCCAGAGGGTCTGGCGATTGGGGTCCACCGGCACGCTCTGGGTCAGCAGCGGCTTGATGCGTTGCTCGATCAGGTCGAGAAAGGCCCGCGAGCCTCCCGCCGGCCAGTCCTTGCGCACGTCGTCGCGCATGCGGCCATTGCCCACCGCCGGGGTGTAGTCGTAGGTGCGCTCCTGCATGGCGTCCGCGGCATCGGCGTAACCGATGGCCACCAGCACCGGCGCACTCTTCAGTTTATGGGGGGACAGCCAGACGTCCTGCAGTTGCGCCAGGGCGGCATCGCCGTCGAGCAGGAACAGCGCGGGATACCCCATCATCGGCGCCGGCTGCTTGGGAATACCGATATAGATCCGATAGCGGCGCTTGCCGTCCGCCGAGTCGAGCAGGTGCGTCTCGAAGCTGTAGTACATCGACCCCCGCTCCACCAGGGTGGTCTTCTTCGGCTCCTGGGCCTGGCTCGACGCCATCCAGCCGGTCCCCAGCAACAGGGCGCCCGCCAGCATCAGACTGCAACTCTTCTTCAAAGGATCTCCTCGAACGCGACCGCACCGGAACGACCGGCAGTCCCTACCAGACCGCCGATGGGGTCAATGGTTGTGCACCCCGGCCAGGGACCGTGGCAGCCTTCGCGGATTTTCGCGAATCGGCGCGTCGAGGGGTGCGACCCCTTTCGCAAAGACTCTCTTTACATTTGGTAAAGGGGTTAGACTCGCCAATTTCCTCGGGGGACGCGCAGTGCTGGACGAATTGGGACTCAAGGGGCGCATCCTGCTGTTGAGCGTCCTCCCGACCTGCTGCATGGCGGCCTTGCTGGGGGTCTACTTCAGCTGGGTGCAGCTGTCCGACATGCGCAGCCAGCTTATCGAGCATGGCCAACTGGTGGCCCAGCAGATGGCCCCGCTCATCGCCCCGGCCATGCGCACCGGCGACAACGACCAGCTCAACCGTATCGCCCAGCGCGCCCTCGACCAGGCCGATGTCCGGGCGATCAGCTTTCTGGATGCCGACGGCAACCTGCTCGCCCACGCCGGCCCCTCGATGACCGTGGAGCTCACCGGGCGCGACTACCAGACCATCAGCATGAGATCCGGGCTGGACATCACCCACTTCAACCTGCCGGTGCAGACCCATGATCTGCGCCTGACCCGCAGCGACGGCAGTCCGGCCACGCCCCAGACCCTGGGCTGGATCCAGCTCGAACTCTCCCATCACGCCACCCTGCTGCGCGGCTATCGCAACCTGGTGGCCGGCCTTCTGCTGATCCTGCTCGGCCTGGCCTTCACTGCCTTCATCGCGGTGCGCATGGGCCGCCGCATCAACCGGCCCCTGCAGGTGATCGCCCACGGCGTCAGCCAGTTGCAGGAGGGTCGCCTGGAGACGCGCCTGCCGACCCAGCTCGGCAGCCCCGAATTCGACGAACTGGCGACCGGTATCAACCGCATGGCCGAAGCCATGGAGAACGCCCAGTTCGAGATGCAGAACAACATCGACCAGGCCACCGAGGACGTCCGCCAGAATCTGGAGACCATCGAGATCCAGAACATCGAGCTGGACCTGGCACGCAAGGCGGCGCTGGAAGCCAGCCGCATCAAGTCGGAATTCCTGGCCAACATGAGCCACGAGATCCGCACCCCGCTCAACGGCATCATCGGCTTCACCAACCTGATGCAGAAGAGCGAGCTGACCCCGCGCCAGCAGGATTACCTGAGCACCATCCAGAATTCCGCCGAGAGCCTCCTGGGCATCATCAACGAGATCCTCGACTTCTCGAAGATCGAGGCCGGCAAGCTGGTGCTGGAGAATCTGCCCTTCAACCTGCGCGACATGATCCAGGACACCCTGACCATCCTGGCGCCCTCGGCCCATGAAAAGCACCTGGAGCTGGTCTGCCTGGTCTACCGCGACACCCCGACCCACCTGGTCGGCGATCCGCAGCGCCTGCGCCAGGTGCTCACCAACCTGGTGAGCAATGCCATCAAGTTCACCCATTCCGGCACCATCGCCGTACGCGCCATGGTCGAGGAAGAGACCGACGACCACGCCCAGCTGCGCATCAGCGTCCAGGATACCGGGGTCGGCCTCACCGACGAAGACCGGCAGGTGTTGTTCCAGGCCTTCTCCCAGGCCGACAACTCCCTGACCCGCCAGGCCGGCGGTACCGGGCTCGGCCTGGTCATTTCCAAGCGCCTGATCGAGCAGATGGGGGGCGAGATCGGCCTGGAGAGCATTCCCGGCGAGGGCTCGGAATTCTGGATCACCCTCAACCTGCCCAAGGCCCATGGCAGCGTCGAGAGCCACAAGCGCATCGCCCTGGCCGGTCGTCGCGTCGGCCTGGTGGAGCCCCACCCCCTCACCCGCCAGGCACTGCAGCACCAGCTGGAAGAATGCGGCCTGAGCGTGGAGCCGTTCGAGACCCTGGAGCAGCTCAGCGAAGCGGTCGCCCACCCGGCCTCCGGCAAGTTGCCGGTCAGCCTGGCGGTGCTCGGGGTCAGTGCCCGCAGCATCCCGCCGGATCTGCTCACCGAGCGCATCTGGGAACTGGGTCGCCAGGACTGCAATACCCTGGTCTATTGCCCCACCACCGACCAGGCGGTGTTCCACGCCTCCCTGCCCGACGTCCATTGCCAGCTGCACTCCAAGCCGGCCTGCAGCCGCAAGCTCGAGCAGGCGGTGGCCGAGCTGCTCAACCAGCGCCCGCAACGCAACGAGAGCGGCGGCCTGGGCATCACCGACCGGCCGCCGCGGCTGCTCTGCGTGGACGACAATCCGGCCAACCTGCTGCTGGTGGAAACCCTGCTGACCGATCTCGGCGCCCAGGTCACCGCGGTGGAGAGCGGCTACGCGGCGGTGGAAGCCGTCCAGCAGGAGCGCTTCGACCTGGTGTTCATGGACGTGCAGATGCCCGGCATGGACGGCCGCCAGGCCACCGAGGCGATCCGTGACTGGGAAACCAGCGAAGGGGGCACCCCGGTGCCCATCGTCGCCCTTACCGCCCACGCCATGGCCAACGAGAAGCGCGCCCTGCTGCAGAGCGGCATGGACGACTACCTCACCAAGCCCATCAGCGATCGGCAACTGGCCCAGGTCATCCTCAAGTGGACCGGCCTGCGCCTGCTGCACAGCTCGGCGCCCGAGGTCACCAGCCTCAACAGCGGCGGCCAGGACATTTCCACGCTGGCGGTAATGGATGCGGACGAAGGCCTACGCCTGGCGGCCAACAAGCCGGATCTGGCCAAGGATCTCCTGAGCATGCTGCTCGCCTCCCTGGCGGCGGACCGTCAGGCCATTCGCCAGGCCCGCGAAGACGGTGACCGCATCGCCCTGATCGAGCGCGTCCACCGCCTGCATGGCGCCACCCGCTATTGCGGCGTGCCCCAGCTGCGCGCCGCCTGCCAGCACAGCGAAACCCTGCTCAAGCAGGGCGCGCCGACCTCCAGCCCGGCCCTGGAAGAACTGGACGCGGCCATCGTCAATCTGTCCACCCAGGCCAAGAGCCCGCTCTAGCGGGCTAGTCCTCGAACAGACGGAGCTGCAGCGCCGCCTCGCGCAGATCGGTCAGGCGCACGCCCACCCCGAGCAGCCGTACCGGCCGATTGCCGCGCCGGTAGGCCTGCTCCAGCAGGCGCCGATAGCTGTCGAGATCGCGACCGGCGCCCTGTTGCTCCAGGGTGGTCTGGGTGAAGTCATGGAACTTGACCTTGATGAAGGGTCGTTCCGGGCGATAGCGATCGGCCAGCCGCGTCAGCCGCTCTTCGAGCTTGGCCAGCAACTCGGGCAATTCCTGCGCACAGGCGGCGGCATCGGGCAGATCGCGGTCATAGGTGCGTTCCACGCTGGCCGATTGCCGCTGGCTGTCCACCTTGACCTGGCGTTCGTCGATGCCATGGGCCAGCGACCAGAGGCGCTCGCCGAAGCTGCCGAATTCGCGCAGCAGATCGAAGCGCGACCAGGTCTGCAGATCGCTGCAGAGGACGATGCCGCGGCGCTTGAGCTTGTCGGCGGTGACCTTGCCCACGCCATGCAGCTTGGCCACCGGCAAGGCGGCGACGAAGTCGTCCACCTCGTGCGGGGCGATGACGAACAACCCGTTGGGCTTCTTCCAGTCGCTGGCGATCTTGGCGAGGAACTTGTTGGGCGCGACCCCGGCGGATACCGTGATGTTCAACTCCTGCCACACCCGCCTGCGAATGTCGCGGGCGATCAGGGTGGCGCTGCCGTTGAACAGCTCGCACTGGGTGACGTCCAGATAGGCTTCGTCGAGGGATAGCGGCTCGATCAGCTCGGTATAGTCCTGGAAGATGCCGTGGATCTGCCGCGACACCTCCTTGTAGACCTCGAAGCGCGGCTTGACGAACACCAGGTCTGGACAGAGCTTCTGCGCCTGATGGGACGACATGGCGGAGCGCACGCCGAAGGCGCGGGCCTCATAGTTGCAGGTAGCGACGACCCCGCGGCGATCGGGGGTCCCGCCTACCGCCAGTGGCTTGCCGCCCAGGCGCGGATCATCGCGCATCTCGATGGACGCATAGAAGCAGTCACAGTCGACATGGATGATCTTGCGCTGGCGCTTGGCGGGGAGCTGAACGAGAGAACTGTCCGGAGCCATGAAAGGAGATGCCGGGCCGGGCTTGGCAGCTGATTATCCGTACAGTAAGCCAAGACCGCCCGGATTTGTCCACGGCGGACGACGAATTGCCCGTTAACCGACGTCTTGCAGCAGGCGCTGCCGGTGGACGACCTCTTCGCGCAGCTCATCGACCACCGCCTTGAGGTCATGGGCATGGTGCAACTGGTCGTAATAGAGGTGGCGCTCGGCGATCACGCCGTCGGGCGTGGTGACCATCAACCGCGCGAAATGCTCGCTGCGTTCGAAGAACTCGATGCGACCCAGTCCCTGGAGATGTTGGAGCAAGGTTTCCAGCAGCAGATTCATGACGACCCCTTGGACTTTCCTGGTCAAACGGTTCGGTCGCGTTGCCCATCGTCGAAAGGTACACCCTCGTCGCCGGCGATGACGGTCCGATCTTCTATGGTCCGATCTTCTATATGGCCGGAGCGAACATGGCGGGACGGGGTGTCCAGCAACTCCTGCGCAGCGGCGCGGAGCGTCTGCATGTCGTCGACGAGCAATTCGACTTTCTCCACGACCTGAAGTGCCATCTCGGACGCACCTTTGGCACTGCTGCCGGTGAGTGCCAGGGAAAGATTGCACAACTGGGCGACCAGTGTCGCTATATCGTGATCCATCACGCGCATGATGCGCTGATCCAGACGACTCGAATCCTGGGAAGGGTGCATGAGGTTCTCCATAACACCCGGCGAGGATAGCACATGGCCACCACCCGCCTTAGCCGCTTAGCGGCGTTTTGCTATCACCTTCTCACTTGATCGTACAGCTGCCCTCATCGGCGCTCCGGACCCTTTCCCGCCAAGACAGGTCGACTGAGTACTTAGCGCCAGACGTACCTCCGGGAGAACCCTCATGAAACGCCCTCTACTGTTGTCCTCCGCCCTGCTTCTCAGCCTCATGCTGGCTGGCTGCTTCGATCGCGACCAAGCGGATCAGCAGAATCGCTCCAGCGGTGAAAAGGCCTCGGTGCAGATGCAGAAAAACGACGGCGACAAGTAGGCCTGCCCCTGCCTGGTAAATAAGCCTTTGATGAATATTAAATTTTTGTTGACGAATTTTTTTTTGGCCCTATACTGAGCCACATCGGACGCGGGATGGAGCAGTCTGGTAGCTCGTCGGGCTCATAACCCGAAGGTCGTTGGTTCAAATCCAGCTCCCGCAACCAAATTCGAAAAAACCACTCTCTTGAGTGGTTTTTTTTTGCCCTGAATTTGACCCGGTTCAGATCCAGACGGTGCGAACTCTGTAGCTACAAGAGCTACAAAGGTTGGTATGGAGCTTTTTTATCTGTACAAGGCTTGGCAAACCGCGCGCGACCAGTAATCTGACGCGCGTTCCTGTCTAGAGGAGTTTGCATGACTGCACCTGATCCAGCCAAAGAGGTCTCCTCGAAGCCGGCATCCCCTGCGGACCACCCTGTTTCGCCCCCTCAGGCGCTGCCCTGGCGCCTCCTGGAGCGCCTGACGGCCTACCGGCAACCCATCGAACTGGGTCTGACGCTGGTGTTGTTCGCCGCCGCCCTGGTGGTCTGCTGGCATTTGCTGAGCAGCATCGACGGCGAAGCCCTCCATGATGCCCTTCACGATATCCCTCACTCCTCCCTGATCGGCGCGCTGATCGCCGCAGTCGCCGGTTTCACTATCCTGCTCGGCTACGAGTGGTCGGCCATGCGTTTCGCCGACGTCAAGCTGCCGGCACGCGCCTGGACCATGGGCGGCCTTACCGCCTTCGCCATCGGCAACGCGGTTGGCCTGTCCATGCTGTCCGGTGGGTCGGTGCGCTATCGCCTCTATGCCCGCCAGGGCCTCAGCGCCCTGGAAGTGGCGCAGATGACGGTGTTTTCCAGCCTGGCGCTGGGCACCGCGCTGCCGCCTCTGGCCGCCATCGCCGCCCTGACCAATCTGCCGGCCTCCACCCAGGCCCTGCGCGTTCCGGAAGCGGTGATCATCACCGTGTCCGCGCTGATCCTGATCGGCTATGCGGTCGGCATCCTGGCCCTGCGCCGCTGGCGGGTGCCCGAGCAGCCCTGTGCCCATGCCCTGCACTTCCGCATCGGCAAGCGCGCCCTGCGCCTGCCGACCCTGCGGCTGTCCGCGCTGCAGCTGGTGATCACCATCCTCGACGTGACCGCCGCCTCGATGGTGCTCTATCTGCTGCTGCCCACGGCGCCACCCTTCGGTGCCTTCCTGCTGGTCTACCTGCTGGCGCTGGCCGCCGGGGTGCTCAGTCACGTCCCGGGCGGTGTCGGCGTGTTCGAGGCGGTACTGCTGGCAGCCTTCGCCAACGAGCTGGGCGCCGCCCAGCTGGCTGCGGCGCTGGTGGTCTACCGGCTGTTCTATGTGCTGCTGCCATTCGTGATCGCCTGCCTGGTGCTGCTGTTCAGCGAAGGCCGGCGCCTGCTGTCGAACAGTCCGGCGGTAAGGGTCGCCTCCGGCCTGGCGGCACCCATCCTCGCCATCCTGGTTTTTTTTTCTGGGGTGGTACTGCTTTTTTCTGGGGTCACCCCTGAAATAGACACCCGCCTGGAGGGCATGGATTTCCTGCTGCCCCAGCGGTTGATCGATGCCTCCCACCTGGGCGCGAGCCTGATCGGCGTCGTCTGTCTATTGCTGGCGCAGGGACTGCGCCGGCGCCTCTCCGCGGCTTGGGCGGTGACCTTGGTCTTGCTGCTGCTGGGCTGCCTGCTGTCCCTGTTGAAAGGTTTCGACTGGGAGGAGGCCTCCATTCTGGCGATGACGGCGGCGCTGCTCGCCATCTTCCGCAAATCCTTCTATCGCCGCAGCCGACTGATGGAACAGCCTTTCTCGCCGCTGTACGTGACCGCCAGCATCTGTGTGGTCGCCGCCTCGGTGTGGCTGCTGCTGTTCGCCTATCAGGACGTGCCCTACGACACCCGTCTGTGGTGGCAATTCGCGCTGGACGCCGATGCTCCGCGCGGGCTGCGTGCCGCCCTGGGCAGCTCCGTGCTGCTGCTGATCATCGCCCTGGGCTGGCTGCTGCGCGCCGCACCGCCGCCGATCGAGGCGCCCACCAGCGCCGAGCTCGAGCGCGCCTTCGGCATCATGCGCAAATCCAGCCAGCCGGATGGCGGCCTGGTGATGACCGGTGACAAGGCCCTGCTCTTCCACGACAGCGACGATGCCTTCCTGATGTACGGACGACGCGGACGCAGTCTGATCGCCCTCTTCGACCCCATCGGCCGCTCTCAGCCCCGCGCCGAGCTGATCTGGAAATTCCGCGACCTCTGCGACCTGCACCATGCCCGGCCGGTGTTCTATCAGGTGCGGGCCGAGAACCTGCCCTTCTACATGGACATCGGCCTGACCGCGCTCAAGCTCGGCGAAGAGGCCCGGGTCGACCTGCATGCCTTCGACCTCGACAGCAAGGGCAAGAAGGACCTGAGATACACCTGGAATCGTGGCCAGCGCGATGGCCTGGCCATCGAATTCCACGCCCCGGGCGAAGCGCCGCTGGACGAACTCAAGGCCATCTCCGACGTCTGGCTGGAGAGCAAGCAGGTGCGCGAGAAGGGCTTTTCCCTGGGTCGTTTCGATCCGACCTATCTCCAGCACTTCCGCATCGCCGTGGTGCGCTTCCAGGGCAAGGCGGTGGCCTTCGCCAACCTGCTGGAAACCGAGCGCCCGGATCTGGCCAGCATCGACCTGATGCGGGTCACCGCGGATGCGCCCAAGCAGACCATGGAATTCCTCATGCTGGGGCTGATCCTGCACTTCAAGGCCGCCGGCTTCGCCCGCTTCTCCCTGGGCATGGTGCCGCTGGCCGGGCTGCACCCCCGCCGTGGCGCACCCATCACCCAGCGCCTGGGCGCCATGGTGTTCAGACGTGGCGAACAGTTCTATAACTTCCAGGGGCTGCGTCGCTTCAAGGACAAGTTCGATCCGGAATGGGAACCGCGCTACATGGCGGTGCCCGCCGGCCTGGATCCCCTGGTCGCCTTCGCCGATACCGCCGCCCTAATCGCCGGGGGTTATACCGGCCTGGTCAAACGTTGAGACTCCTATGCTGAAACGTGCACTCGCAGTACTGCTCGTCATCCTGCTGATCGCTGGAGGCCTGGGCTGGTGGTGGCTCCATCGCTGGCCGTCGACGCCCCAGGTCAAGGTCCTGGAACAGCCGGATGGCCGCTTGCTGACCATGGCCGCCCCCAAGGGCGAGCCGCATGCCCGCGTGGTCCTGGCCACACCGTCGGACCTGCAGCTGGCGGACGCCGACCTGCTGGGCCTGGCGACCAACACCGGCGCCGAGATCGTCCAGTACGAGGTCAAGGTCGCCAACAGCTGCCAGGCGCAGAACGACGACTTCACCCAGGCGGCCAAGCAGCTGAGTGGTGCCCCGACCTTCGTCGGCGGCATCGGCCCGGGCGCCGCTCGCGCCTGGCGCTGGCTGACGACCCAGGACAACCCGAAGGCGGCCGCCCTGAGCGTCGGCTTCAACCTGGAAACCCTGGATTGCCCTGACGCCCTGCCGGCCAAGGCCGCCGCTGGCCAATGGCACATCGCCTGGAACGATCATCCGACCGACGATTCGGCCATCTTCGTGCGTCAGCAGAGCAATGCCGACCTGACCATCGCCGACTATGGCACAGCCCTGCCGGTGGTCCTGCGCACCCAGCTGAAGAATCGCCTGCTGGGTCAGCACAACGACATCCCGACCATCGAGATGCCCGCCGATCCGGACGTCAAGCCTGGCCATCCCGATGTGGTGACCATCTTCTACTCCGGCGACGGCGGCTGGCGTGACATCGACCGGCTCTCGGCCCAGGCCATGAACGAGGCCGGCTATCCGGTGGTCGGCGTGGATGCGCTGCGCTATTTCTGGCAGCACAAGAGCCCGGAACAGGTGGCGGCCGATCTGGCCAACCTGATGCAGGAATACCGCGAGAAGTGGAATGCCAAGCACTTCGTGCTGGCCGGCTACTCCTTCGGCGCCGACATCCTGCCAGCGGTCTACAACCGCCTGCCCAAGGCGGACCAGGATCAGGTGACCTCGCTGCTGCTGCTGGCCTTCAGTCGCAAGAGCAACTTCGAGATCGCCGTGGAAGGCTGGCTGGGCAAGCCGGGTGACGAAGCTGATACCCTGCCGGAAACCAGCAAGATTCCCGCCGCCAAGCTGTTCTGCGTCTATGGCGAGGAAGAGAAGGACGACAGCGGCTGTACCCAGGCGGGTCAGCCGGGTGAGAAGCTGGGGCGTCCGGGCGGTCACCATTTCGACGAGAACTACGACAAGCTGGCCGACTTCATGGTCAAGGCCATCGAGGCCCGTACGCCGCAATAGCGTAGTTCGTCCCGGCCGGCGGGGCCCGCCCCCCCCCCGGCACAAAGCGCCCCGCGCCACCCGGCTAATTG
>NZ_JASCON010000092.1:0-20741 GCF_029959585.1 Pseudomonas sp. PS02302 | reverse complement strand
AATCAAGACCTTCGATGAGTGGCTAAATTCTTAACTCTACTCCCCACGGCCCGCTGAGTGCGGGCCGGGGTTTTGTGTCGGGTCTGTGGGTAGCCTGAGCGAACAGAGCTTCATCATAAGGCATTAACCTACTTGCCAAATATTAACCTAATAGGTTAATATCAAGCCTATGGAAAAACGAACCCCTCACTGCAAGCTCTCCGCCGTCAAAGCCTTGATTCAGGCTGGAAAGGTACGCTCCACGATGTCTGCCCTGTCGGGCGGTGCATCCCTCGGGTTCGACTTCCAGGGGATCGTCAGCGTGGTAATGGCACTGACCACGGGCGACTTCTACAAAAGCATGACCACACACGCAGACCATAAGGTCTGGCAGGACGTGTACCGGACCCGTACCCAGGCCGGTGAGGTCTACCTCAAGCTGACGGTCATTGATGATGTGCTCATCGTGTCCTTCAAGGAGCTGTGAACATGAAATGTCCATTCTGTGCAGCGGCCGAACTGGTGCGGGACACTCGGGACCTGCCGCATACCTACAAAGGCGAAACCACTACCATCCCTGCAGTAACCGGTGACTTCTGTTCCGCCTGTGGCGAGGTCATTTTGGATGGCACTGAGTCAGCCAGAGTCAGTAGCGCGATGGTGGAATTCAACAAGCAGGTGAATGCCTCGATCGTCGATCCTGAGTTCGTAGGCCGCGTGCGGAAAAAGCTCGATCTCGATCAACGCGAGGCTGGTTTGATTTTCGGTGGCGGGGTCAATGCGTTCTCCCGCTATGAAACCGGGAAGACCAAGCCGTCACTGGCCCTGGTCAAGCTGCTCAAAGTGCTTGATCGTCACCCGGAGCTGCTGAGCGAAATTAGGACAGCCTAGGCCGTATTCGTCGGCACGTTTTGGAACTCATGGCGTGCGTCATTCTTCGGGAAGCTCGCGCAGCAGCTGCAGAGCGACTGCATGGCCGTCACGCCACTCGATACCGGCCAGGGAATTCTCTGGGCCGGAGTAGCTGTCTCCCAGCCCTGCGAGTGCGGATTCGTAGCCGGCACGCCAGGTTATCGACCGGCCACGACATGCGGAGGGTTCAGGGACAGACAGTCGCATATTTCAAGCCAGGTTAAGTTGGAAGACGGGCTTATCAGCGAACGGATGCCAGACTTGGGTACCCTCATTTGCTTCGATTACTGCCTTACAGATCATCGGATCCAAGAGCGGTCCTGGAGCATGGCTACAGGCGTTTCCTTGGGTCACGACCATCCGAGTACCGAACCCCTCCAAGTCGGCTACTGCCTCCCGCACAAATTCTGGCATGACATCGCCATCCACCTGGACCCAGAGTCGGGCACCGGCGTGGATTCTAGTCACTGCCTCGATGGCTTGAGAAAGGCATTCGCCAGCCGGGCTAATCGTCGATTTGGCGCTCTGCTGGTCAGGATCTTCTGAGTCGGCTCCTTCAGGGTTGTCCATCACCAGTTGGGAGGGACACTTCATCGTGAAGAGAAACTGATCGCCACCAGCAAAACGTACTACCCGCTGGCCGACTATCTGGATGCCATTCGCTGCAGCTACCTGCAGGGCTCTTGTATCGCGTGCGTCATATCCCATCTCTGCCACCTTCATGTGTACTGCCAAGGTTGCAGCTAGCTTACGTGCAGCCTGATGAGCTTTTCCATCGAAGTCGCTGCAGTTGCTATGCGCTAACACCTCACCTTCCAAAGCTGGTGCCAGTCGGTCATATAACTAGGGCTGAGCAGCGCTCGCCGCATCCCCCAGTCCGGCACTGCCGGCACTGCAGCAGTGCGTAGGCATTCCCGCCCCCAGCGCCGGTTGATCGTATCCATGACGTGCATCAGGGCGTCCGAGCGGGCCGGCTGGCTGGTGGCGAAGAGGTCTTCCGTGAATTCGCCTCGGCGCCGCAGATCCAGCAGCAAAATTTCGGCCTTGCTGTACTCGTAGCCATCCCGATAGATCACGTCCAGGCCCTGCAGGGCCAACTTGGTCAGCACGCGCACGTCGTCAGTAGGGTACGGCGGCGTGCAGACCACTGCCCGCGCATATTTCGGCCCGTCGCCGTGGAATGAGGTCTGGATGGCCAGGCGGAATGAGCCAGCCAGCGAACGCTGCGCTCGAGCTTTCTCGGCCGCGCGGTGCATGTAGCTCGCGACCGCTTCGCGCAGGCCAGAAATCGAGGTGACGCGCTTGCCAAACATCCGGCTCGAACAGATCGTCTGCTTGTCCTGTGGCCCTTCCAGGTCCATGCACGGCTCGCCCTGCAGCTCGCGGATCGTGCGTTCCAGGACGACCGAGAATTTCCGGCCCATCACCCGCGGATCCGAGCGGGACAGGTCCCAGGCCGTGGCAATGCCGAACTGCTCAAGGTTCGCTTTCATCCGGCGGCCGATCCCCCACACCTCATCGACCGGCATGCGTTTCAGCAGCCACTCGATCGCGTGCGGCTCCCGCAAGTCGACGACACCCCCGGTCTTGTCGCGATAGACCTTGCTCGCGTGCTGGGCCGCCTTGGCCAGTGTCTTCGTTGGGCCGATCCCGACGCCCACCGGCAGCGCTGTCCATTGCAGGACCCGCTGCTGGATCAGGCGGCCGTAGTCGCGCAGCGGCTCCGGCAGGCCGTCGAGCCTGCAGAACATTTCGTCAATTGAATAAGTTTCTGTGGCAGGGGCCAGCGAGGCGATGGCCTGACCTACTCTATGCGAGAGCTCACCATAGAGGCCGTAATTTGAACTGAAAACCGCGACGCCGTTGCGTTCGAGGAAGCGTCTCACCTTGAAATAGGGGTCCCCCATTTGGAGGCCCAAGGCCTTCGCCTCAGCCGTCCTCGCGATTATGCAGCCGTCCGAATTGGAGAGAACCACCACGGGTCGCTTGCGCAACTCCGGCCGGAAAATCCTCTCGCAGCTGGCATAGAACGAATTCACGTCAACAAGCGCATAGACCGGCCGCTGCTCAGTGGACTGCAAGGCCATTGATACACCAGGTCACGACACCGAAAATATCAATATCAGCGAAGTCATCGAACACGATGGGCGGGAACGCCGGATTCTCGGAAGCCAACACCAGCTGGTCATCGAGCTTGGCCAGTCGTTTGACGATTGGTTGATTGTCGACATACGCCAACACGATCAAGCCAGGCCGGGGCTCTATTGACCGATCGACGATAAGTCGACTTCCAGGATAGATACCGACCCCGATCATCGATTCGCCCTCTACTTGGACGATCCAGATATGGGGGGCCTTCACGTTGAGAAGCTCATCGAGCGAGATCGGCGGTTCGTAATAATCGGCAGCAGGGCTGGGAAATCCACCTGCAGCGGCGCCGGCGAGGATCTGGAGACGTACCGCCGATTCACGCAGCGGCTTGATTGAGGTGACTATCATGACAGCCATTCCGTTACTGTTCTTTTATACAGTAATCCGGAGCGCGGCGTTTCGCCACCAGAACGGCGACCGACGGCACGAGCATGTTCCCCCAGAGTAGCTCAGAGGTGTGAGCCGGGGGCCGCGGCGAACCAAACTGGCAAGATGGCCCTGAAACTGCCTGGAAACCGTTAGTGGTGATAACGTATTTTATCACCACTACCATTTCTCCAGGCTGACTGGAGCGTCAGCAGCCTGGCTGAACGTTGTCTCTGGCCGTTCGGCCGGTGCCGCGGTGCCCGAGGTGGTCAGACTGGGCGACAACTGCAACAGGCCGATTCACAGCCCGTTGATCTCATCGTTCATGAACTCGATTATCCGATCGCCAAGCTCTTCTCTTAACCTATCCCGCATTCGCGGAGTTGGTAACGCTCGATAAAAGTCCAGCTCGTCGGTCGATCCTTCCAGCCGCAATATGGTGAATCGCTTGGAAAGTCGCTTCAGTTTCCGCATAGCGAGAACATCAAGGTGTAATTGGTGCGACGCCTGGCAAAGCCAATCCAATGAGTCTCCTTGGATGGAGCTATACGGGGCCTCAAGTGCATAGCAGTGCTCAGCAAGAACATCGCGAAGTCTGCATGCATTCCAAGATGATATGAGCATCTGAGCACGGTCTGAATCCTTGGAAATGAAGGCAAAACCGGATTTTGTGGACTCATGGTAGAGCTCGAATGTGAAGGCACCTTGCCGACCGACTGTCCTGATACCTCGAACATCGACCTGGGCTTTCCGTATAGCTTTGATATTAGAGTAAAGGGGCATCGGAGAGCGCTACCAGATAAAAATATTCCGTATAGTATGCGCTATACGGAATAAGGCAAACAACAAAAAATCATGCTGAAAAGTAGATCGCCAGCACAGCGAAAAGAACGAATACAGCCCCAGCAAAGGACGGTATTGAAACTCGATTGGTCTTCTTACCGAACACCAGGGTGCTCGCTGCTATCGCAACCGAGATGACAGCGAGTAGCCATCCAGCCGGCGCATTGAAGATACCATTCAATATCAGCATGGCTGGATTGTCGAAATGGCGTTGAGCGATCCAATAGGGAACTCTACCGCTGGCAAGCACGAACCCGACAAAGGTACAAAACGCACCGAACGCTATGAGACCACAGCAAACCCATCCGACCGCTATAAGTTTGACTGACTGGGCAGACGTTGTAGCGATTTTGATGCTGCTTTCCGCTACAGCTTCGGTCAGACTATTCAGCGCCTTCTTTGTTTCAAGCTCAGCAGCATCGGCAATCAAAGTTCTTTGATGGGCCGCAGCGTCTTCAATTTGCTTAACAATACGCTCTGGGTATCTACTGTAGAGGTTGTCATAAGACTCCAAAGCCATAATGACGAGCCACAGGGCATCGTTATCTCTGATGCCAAGCGCATTTTTTACCCTGTAGAGCTTTGCTATCTCGGCTTCAGACGGTTGTCTACCCAAGAGCTTCTCGAAGGAAGTTTCAATGTTATCCATCGAGAACCTCACTCAACATTTTATGGGTTTCCCTTCTCCAGCGGGTCAATTCGGCACGGTTGCCGATAGGCAGCTCTTTGAGTGCTTTTCCTATGGAAAGCCTTTTGCTGTACAAGTCATCACTTACGCGATCCGCAAGGTCAGGCAATAGCAGTGACTTTCCTTCATTCGCCTCAATTTCCTCTCTGAGCTTAGAGTCATTGTAGAGTTCGAACTTCTTTTCTTCACCGAAATACCCATTTCGTACTACATGAATGAGTGAGTCGGGCAACGCTTCCCGATACTCCTTCAGTAGTTCCAGGCTATCCCTCTGACGGTTGATAACCCAAAGTGTTGTTAGCTCCCGATCCAGTTCAGCCAGGGTACTATTCAACGTTTGGCCGTATTCGGTCACGCCCTTGTTGTTTCGGGCGGCGGTGTTCACTACGACGGTGTGGTTCTTATTGGCATCGCAGACGTTTACCAGGTCGATCCAGCCGTCAGCTCTGTCGAGATCAATGAGTTCACACTTGACCTCATCTTTATACATTTTCCAAACGTCCGGATTTGAAGTGTCCGATTCGACTAGCAACACCTCCGCTCCACGTTCAATGAGGACATCAACCAGAGCTCCGGAAAGTTGGCTTTTTCCGACCCCACCCTTTCCACCGCCCACTACGAAAATTTTGCTCATCTATGTATCCACCTAAATATCGCGTGTGTCTTGTCTAGGTTCGAATGAGGAACTTCGACTTGCTTTGTCGCTGTCCAGCTCTTTGCCTGCTGCAGTCTTGGGCTTTTCCTCAGCCGCCACCTTGGCGGTTTTACTAGCCACTGGATTGGCGGCTGGCTTAGCCTGACGTTTGCCTGCGCGTCTCTGAGACGTTTTGGGTCGTGCGACCCTCGCCTTCGTGAGATAGCTCTTCAACGTATTCACCGTGATCGGCATCCCTCCTTCGCTGAGGATCCCTGCGATCTTTTCGACGCTGTATCCCTTGTCCCTAAGCTGCGCGATAGCGTCGGCCATCATCTCTACTGCTTGGTAGTGCGACACCTCCCGCTCAGTGGGATCAACCTCCGGCTGTTCGGCCAGCAGTGCGCGCAGACTTTCAATCTGCGAAATCGTGATTGCCATCTGGCGTTCCTCAATCTTGCTCCGTGGCCTGATTCTATGGGCGTCTCTTGCGGAGTCAAGTTCCGTAATGTAGCTTGCATACGAAACGAGGGCCAGATTTCTGGACAGGGTAGGGTTTGTACTCCCGCCATAAAATGGCGTCCGTCCAACCGGTGTCGCTCCAGTCGTTTCACTCCCTCGCGATACCTACCACCCTGCTCAGGGCTGCGCCCCGAGACCCCTTGAGAAGCAGAGACCGACGATGAGTGACAGTGAACAGCGCAGACGCACAGGGAGGCTTCCAGCCATCCGATGCTATGAGGATGAGGAGAAGCTGGTTCGTCAGAAGGCGTATGACTGTGGCGTGAGTGTTGGCCAGTTCCTCCTGGCCGCCGCCTTAGGTCGGCGTACCAGGAACAGGATGGAAGCCCACATCCTGAATGAATTGCGTCGGCTTGGAGGATTGCAGAAACACCTATTCAACGAGGGCAAGGGGCAGCATTCCCGTGAGTACGCCCAGATACTGGTTGAGCTCAAAGCAGCAATCAGCAGGATCGCAAACTGATGCTTGCCAAAGTTGCCGCTAAACGTAAGGACGGCAAATCTAGCTTTTCTGCTCTCGCGAAATATGCAACCGATAGACCTGAAGAAAAGGAGAGTCCTACAGATGAGCTCGATCCAGGCTACACCCGAAGAAACCACGCAATTCTTGTCAGTGCTAGAGAAGATCTGCAGGCGGCAGCGAACTATCTCCGAGCAATTAGACGAATTGACATTGCTAATGCAGATGCCATCAGAGAGCACCTTGACCGTCTTGGAGCGTCTCCTCCTGCCAATGGGAGTGACGATGAAAGCGTTGACCGGCAGCCTGGAGGACCAGTTGGTGCCCGATCAATTCACAGGAAGTCTGAGCAAAAAGGTGTAAGCCATGAACATCTCAGAAGCCTTACCTCTGCTAGAAACGATCTTGTCGCAGCAGGACGAAATCTCCGAAAAGCTGGACGAATTGATCCTGACTTTTCGCAAAGAGCCAGAGCCCGTAGAGCCAACCTTACGTTTCTTGCTGCAGCCGCTGAACGAAGGAATCGACTCGATGAGCGAGACCCTATCGACGAGCTCGAAAGTCTCTTAGGCGATCATATCGTCGAATTTTCAGCAAGCGGTATAGCTTGTCACCACAACTGCCTATCGCTTGCCACAGCTCCGGGAGAGATGGATGCGGTAGCGGCGCAGAACAGCAGAGTCAAGGATCCTGTGTACCATGTGATTCTTAGTTGGCCAGCAGAGGAGAATCCAACAGATGAGCAAGCTTTTGAATGCGCTCTGTACGCAAAGAAAGCTGTTGGAATGGAAGGACACCAGCACCTGTTCGCCATACATCGAGACACCGACAACGTTCACCTACATATGACTGTGAACCGAGTGCATCCCGACTCCTTCCTAGCAGTTTATCCAGATCGGGACTATTTCAAGCTTGACTATGCAATGCGTGAGCTTGAAATAAAATACGGCTGGAAGCACGATGACGGTCCATTCCGAGTCGTTCAAAACGGCGATGAGAAAACAGTCACATGGAAGGACGGCACTCCCAAGCTACAAGGCAAATTGCCTACAAAGGCAGCAGATATGGAGCGTCATGCTGACCTTGAAAGTCTTTTCACCTACGTCCAGCAGAAACCTAGGGCGGCAATAAGGGATTTGCTACGTAGCGATAGACTGGAGTGGGCTTCGCTTCACGCTGAGCTGGCCAAGTTTAACCTGGGCATCAAGCCGAAAGGTCGTGGGTTGTGTGTATACGATCTTGGTGATTCCTCGATAACCGCTATCAAGGCAAGTGACATGCATGAAGAATTGTCACTAAATCGCCTTAGAAAGAGGATTGGGGAATACAGGCCAGCAACGGCGCTTGCCAAAAATGTCTTGGAAGTTAGCTATGACAAATACTCGGGACTCAAGCGCGATCCCTCAGAGCGTGCAGCAAGGCGCGAAGAGCGCGCAAAGCTTCGGAGAGATACACGCGCTCGCTATCAAAAATACCGCTCGGAGTTCGTGACTAATCGTATTGATAAAGAGCAGGTACGCAATGGCTTTAAAGCGATCAGTGAGGAAGCACGGCGTAAGAGGACAAACATCAGAAAGAAAGTCTCCGATCCAAAAGATCGAAAGGCTTTCTATAGTATTGTAGCATTTGAGGCACTAAGAGCCCGAGAGAAATACAAGTCTGAGATCAAGAGAAAGCGTAAAGAGTTGGCGTCTGATCCAGCCAATAAAAGGCTCACCTACAAGGAATGGGTCGAACGCGAAGCTTCCCTTGGCGATCCAGGTGCAATAAGTCAGCTTCGGGGTTTCAACCACGCCGAACAACGAACCCGAGCTAAAGACCAATTCAGGGACTCGATTCGCTACAGCGCACATACGGATCCGACTTTGGTAGCTGCCCCAGGATATTTTGGAATTGTTCGACGAGACGGGACTGTCGCCTATCGAAGCGAGCACTCCAATCGGGTTGTTCTCGATGACGGTGAAAAATTGATTTTCGAGCCAGCTCCAGGGGAGCACGTCCAGCGCGAGATCGCCTTTGCTCTTCATCACCTACGGTCCAAGGCCGGGAGTGGGTTTGAGGTATCTGGTGAGCAAGCTTTTTCAGACGCTGCTAGGGAAGCCCTTACTCGCCAGTTTCCAGAGGTACCTGTTACAAGCGCGACCCAACCTCGCCAGCACCCGACCCAGGTAGCCAGGCGACGCAAATCGCGATCCAGGTAGCGCTATTCGGCTTTCCACGTTGTTGCTATTGATTCCGTATAGTAGTATCTATACGGAAAATCGGAGGGTTTACCATGCGTTCTAACCGGATTACCGCCGGCATCCTACTGGCAGCCGTGATGCTGGGTGGCTGCGCCTCGCACGAACAGGGCAGCGACGCCCAGGCCGTTGTTGATCAGCAGATCTTGGAGGCGTCACAGAAGATTGAGATGGCTCAGGTTGACCTGTACCAAGCAGGTGCCCTCAACAGCCGCGTTGTCATGCGCACTCCACCCGCTGTCGCCGATGAGAGCAGATTCGTGAGTGTCTCTTGGCAAGGCGATGCTCTTCAACTTCTAGCCAAGGTTGCAAAGGATCGTGGTCTGGAATTCTCCTTCGAGGGTGTACGCATGCCGTTGCCCGTGAGTATTGATGTCAAATCCGTGCCGCTCACGACTCTCATGGCAATGATCAAATCGCAGGTAGGGTATCGAGCTGATATCGGTCAAGACGCGCAGAAAATCACGCTGCATTACAACCGGCCGCGGTCTTGAAAGGGACGCACATGAAACGTCTGATGATTGCTCTCGTCCCTTTAGTGGTAGCTATGACCGCCCAGGCTGATCAAGCTCCGGAAATTAGCCTCGAGTCGCAGTCTGCGTCAGCAGGGTCCAATGAAGCGCCTGCGAGCCTCGATTCCCTACTTCGGCCTCCATCGAAGGCAACCACCAAAGTCACGGACATACGCACGCAACTCCTCACCGATGTTGGCCACACCGTAGGTTTCAGAGGTGGAATGTCTTCTCGGGCTCACGAACTCGTTGATGCCCTGGAACGCCGATCTGCCGCGCTGGATGCGATGTACAAGTTCGCGCCGCTCATTGCTCCGAATGGAACACTCCCGCCTGTTATCGTTGAGGCGCGGGATCTTGCGGCATTCTCGCCGGACCAGGTACGAACAGCCCACCGGGTCTACAAGATCGAGCGCGAAGAGCGTTTCGTGAGTGTGCCGCCGACGTGGAAAGATTATCTCTTCGTTGGGCTGCCACTTTCAAAGACCGTAGAGCTTCCTGTGTTTGAAGCGCGGCCCCAAGATGGTGATGAACAGGTGATCTGGGAAGGTGCAGTTCGCGATGGCTGGAAGGATGGTATCAAACAGGCCGACGCTATCCTGAGTGCTAACTTTCATCGGCTCAGTCGCGATTACACCGGTATGCATCTGTATGCCACGCTGCTACAGGCCGACATGATAAGCACCACGAAGGTTGCCGAGTCTCAACAGACGGTAACTGGCGATGGCAAGCAACTCCTGCTGGGTGACAAGCTCAAGCGGGTTACAGACAAGGCGAAGTTCGAAACAGACCCTGGAAAGTGGCGACCAACCATCAAGCGTGTTGCGAAGCCTAGTAGTGATCAGGGAACTGATGATGTCAGATGATTCTACCGTGGTCCCAGCTTTCGAGCCTTTCAATTTCGAGGGAGATCTCAACCCGCTGTCATTTCGCAAGTTCCTCAAGCTATGCGCTGATAGAGAGGTCTCCGATATCCTCGTGCAAGGTGGTGACTACATATGGGTCGAGTTGCATGGACGTCAGCTCAAGGGTTCAGTCGGAATCGTAAACCAAGGTCAGCTCTCCTCCCTGATAGCGGCGACCTGGTCCCCCGAGATCGAAAGCATGATCAAACGGGGCGACGAGGGTGTCGATCGAGCGCTGGAAATTTCAGGCGAAGATATCGGGCTCCCTAGAGGAGCTCTACTGCGTTTCCGAACGAACTTCGTACAAGCGCGCATCGCCAAGCTCGACGAGGCCTATTCGATCACCATGCGGGTCATCCCCGTCCAACTCCCTGACATCCACAAAATGGGCATCGAACCCGACTTGTTCGAGGCCCTATACCCTCACATGGGATTGGTACTGGTGTGTGGTCCAACGGGGTCGGGCAAAACGACCTTGCAGGCTGGGGTGTACGCTCATGCCGGTGTAGCGATGCCTGATCGGAAGGTGATCACCTATGAGGATCCTGTCGAATTCGTGCTGGGTGGTCCGCACTGGAAGGGGCCTCAACCTGCGCAGTCGCAGATTAACCGTGATATCGGTGACTGGACGAAAGCGCTGCGTAACGCGGTGCGTCGAAAGCCCAGTATCATCGGCATTGGTGAAGCGCGGGACCGACTCACCATCGAGGCGATGGTTGAAGCTGCGCTAACGGGCCACCTCTGTTACGCCACGATGCACACCGAATCCTCAGCCGAGACCATCAACCGAGCCATCCAGACCTATCCTCCCGAGCAGCAGTCTGCCATGGCTTCACGGATACTCGGCGCACTGCGGGTGATCATCGTGCAGCGCCTCTTGCTGACCAACGATGGTAAGCGCACCGCCATTCGCGAGTATGTCGTCTTCGACAGAGAACTGCGAAACGACCTCCAGGAGCAGCCCTATGACAAATGGGCGCTATTGATTCGCCGTATGTTGGAGGATGCCCACGCAACCCTGGACGATAAAGCTTGGAAGCTCTACACGGATGGCGTGATACCAGCTGAAGAATTCATCGGCATTGCAGGCCATAAGTCTTTCCGGCTACGAACGGAAGCAATGGCCCTCCCAGCTCAAGCAAATCTGTAGGACGACCTATGTCAACCAATTGGAGAGACGGCTCCCTAGTACCCACAGCGCTCGGCATACCATGCTCGGCCTATCTACCCTTGTTCGGTTGGCTCTACTTTCCGAGTTGGACCACGTTCTATGTGGCCGTGGGCATCATCATATGCTTCGGAATTATGTCCAAGCTCGGGTGGACCCTGAATGTCTGCTGGAATAAGTTCCTCGGCGCTCTAAGAGGAAAGAGGATCTATGCGCGTCCGTGGTGGATGCGAAAAAGATACAAGGACAAATAAGGCCGCAGAGCGGCCTTATTTTTTACCTGGAGCGCGGTCCCCTGTCTTTCATACTCGCAGCGTCCCCAACACTCGCTTTCATCTGTTCAGCCTGCTTTGTAGGCGGTTCCAGTGTGATGCGCATGTTTGGATTCAGTCTGCAGGTTGCCTCTTTGATCGAATCCCAGTGCGTATGGGGCAAGACGCCAACATACAGCGGCCTTTCGCTAATAGTCGTCTTCGCTGGGTATGCGATGACTTTCATATGCTCCCAATCGGGAGACTCCATTAGCGAAGTTACAAGCTCCGGACGTTGTTGCAGGAGAAGATGAGGTTTCGCAAGCTCTGCTTTGCCAGGTGTAATGCCTTCGGCAGCCAGACGATCTTTAAGAAGTTCTTGCAAGTCGTCCATCATGCTGCGGGACATTCGTGCGAAGGAGACGAAATCGTGATTTTTGATGTCGTCTGGCTTCATCATCAAAGGATTTTGTTTGTGCTCAAGTTGTACTAAAAAATCTACGACAGTAAATTGTAACCTATTTTTGTCGGCATAGGCCCTTGCGGCCATAAACCCATCTTGCTTACTTTGATAGCCGTAAAGGCTGGGGAATGCCCCTGGTATTGGTGCAGTTAATGGGATGCCGCAATCTTTTAAGGCAATCGATCTCGGTTGTGGTCCAGAATAAAAATAGACACTGGATAGCTCGATAACGAACGAGTCTTGTTTTTCAGTCGTGCTCACCTAAGCCACCTTGTCTAGACCAGCCCTGGATCAATACTTTTTCGACACGCTGTCGCTCACCGACGTGACTGACTACTTCCTGCATGACTCGTTTACATTGCTTGGGAGTTAGTGTCATTCGTTTCAGAGCCTCAATCCACCTTATGACTGGTCTACCGGGTTTCCCATCATGGAGCATCAATCGGTAAACGGAAGGCGGAGATCGTCCAATCAGCGTAGCGAACTCTTCACGATCTTGCGGACTATCTTCAAGACCAAGGAATTCATAGAACTCTTTGATATCGGTGCGGGGTTGGACAGGTGATGAATTGGGATGCTTTTGGTAAAGGTGCAGCAGCATGGCTACCACGGGATCCGAGATCTGCTCAGAAGAAAATTCCGGGCTAGTGAGTTCTTCCCATTTCGCTTTCTGCAGACCAAAGGCGTCTGCCGCTGCCACTTTGGTCAGGCCGTTCTCGATCCGCCACCGCTCAAGGTCAGTGCCACAGATCGGCTGAAAGTCATCGGTTTCTACTGCCATCTCATCCTCAATTTCCATCGGAGAGTTGCCTTCCAGGGCATCGAGGCACGGCGCTTTCCATTCCGTGCTATTTTGAATAACATACACAATACGAAATTTTGAGCATTTCGGTCTAGCTCTACATACCCGGTACCAGCCCTGAACCTATGCCAATTTCAGCAGCTGATGGGCCATCCACTAGCCACCATCCCCAGGGGGGTAGATCTGCAAATGAGCACTCATCAAGAAGAGCTTCTTCAACGCTTCCGCGACTCGGTTTATGCCCGTCACCATACGGGTTCGCTGGCATCTACGGATCCTCATCGGGAGGTTCTGGAACGCGCCCTGGCATTCGTGAACTGGTATGAAGCGCACCAATCGAAAGGTGAGCTGCCTGGAGATCTGCTCCGCCATTGGGTCGCCGCGGATCTCACCGCCTTGCGCAACGCCGAGTCAGAACCTGACAAATTTGCGCAGAATGTTGCGCTAAGTGTATCAGACAGAATCAGCCGTAATCGTTTCGTGTACGACGGTTATGCGGAAATTTTGAGGGAAATGGATTTCCAGCTGTATCAGCGGCTGCCACAGAAAGAGCCCGAAATAGAAACGTTTTCCGATGGGTTCACCTCCGGGAAGGCACCAACGGCAACCCCTACAGAAGTGTCCACGGACTACCTGCTGAAGCTCTTAGATGAAGTGACCTATGAGTCACGCTCAGACGGTAGCGTTCTCTACAAATTGAGGGACAAGGCCGCTTTCGTGGACCACGGCGAGCAGCTGCTGATGGCAGCCGGCGCCAAGGATGACGAGGATGCCATCCTGGTCGGTATCCACCTGGCGAAGCAGAAATTCGGCGGATCGATCGAGCTCACCGGAAGCGATGAATTCCAGCGCCGGGTGATCGAGGTGATGATCAAGCACAACGTCGAAGTCGAGCTTTCGAATCCAGCCCAAGACGCGATGCGTCGCTCCCTCCTGGGCAAAGGTCCCGACGTCGGGCAAGGCGATCAGGTTGAGCAGCCTGCAGGGCGGCCAGCAGGATCCGATCGCCAGCCATCAGCAGAAGTCTCCTCGGCTATCCCATCGGCGCACGCCGTAGAGTCGACCACCTCGACGACCAACTCCCCTTCTCAGCCAGCTGCAGCTCCTGTCAGTCCATTGCATGGCGAGGTGGCTGATTTTGGAAGCGCGCCTTACAAGTTCGATGCGGCTAATTCCCGCAGCTTCTATGTCTCGCTCATCAATAGCGACGGCGAAACCCGAACCACCTGGGGGGCGGACCTCGAGCGCGTTGTCAGGGAAGCCAGCATCGCCCCTGGTGATCAGGTCGCCTTGGCGAATCTGGGCAGGCAGCCTGTGACCATCGAGGTACCGGTGAAAGATGCCCAGGGGAACGTGACAGGCGTCGATACCCGTCAGGCTTACCGTAATGAATGGGCGGCTGAGGTACACCATCGTGCAGACACAGCGACCAACGTGAAGCACCGTGATCCCGAGGGTCGCTCTGGCCAACGCTCAGTTCGATTCGATGACCGGACTGGTATCCATCATTTTCTTCCTGACCATCTATGCATCGATGTCTCTCAATCTGGTGCATAGCTGCTTCAACCTGATCCTGATCGTTCCCGACCAAGTAATTAATTGGGTTGGCGGGCACGCGTCAGCCACACCAGGGCGCGATGATAATGAGCGCACTCGTAACGCGATGAATGTGCTGGGTGCTAAGTTGGAGCACTATCTCCCACGGCCTGGCAGTTCGGGGGGACAAAGAGATAAGGGCCAAAAGTCCGGTGACGGATTTAGAAGTTAAAGACTAGGGGCTTTGGCCCCTTTTTCTTGATTGGCGCTTTAATTATGCTAATATGTTGACAAGAGCGATTATAGGCTTTAGGCCGATTGGCAAGACAGGAGGTTCTCATGAACATAATTTGGTGGGTATCCCGACCTTTTTACCTGATCGGCGCCGTGCCTGTGGGAGTGCTATTTTTGATTGCGCTCACTAACCATGCTCGCGATCCTTCAGTGTCGAACATGATCGTGGCAGGCACGTTGGCTTACGCAGCGCTTGGCTATCTGATCTTTTCGGTCGTACCTCGCTATTTCAAAGCGCAGATAGCGAAACGAGCGCAGAGATTCGAAACCGATGGATTTAAAGCTACACAGGCAGCGATGTCCGTGATGCTGAACAGGTATGTCGGCTTTGACAGTAAGGCGAAAAAAGCCCTTTACATCGACTTGAACGAAGGTAGAGAAGAATTGATCGGCTTCGACCAGGTGCAGCAGTGGGAGCTTTCGCCCGACAAAAGCCCTCATCCCTTGATCAAATTGATTACTTCAAAACCGGATCTGGCGGTAATCGGTGTTCGCGTTAAATCCAACCAGCTCGGATTCTGGCAAAGCAACCTTCGCTCTTTGTTTGGCTGATCCACAATTTCTTTTAGGTAACATATGAAAAAATTATTGCTGGCAGTTCATGTGACTGCCTTTTTTTTGGCCGGATGTGACAAAGCAGAGCCTGTGAAAGAAGCTGTCAAGGAGCCCGCAGTCTCGAATAAGTCAGAAGCCTGGTCCCTTTCTGCTGAACCCCAGAAAGCCCAACCCACCTTTGGCGACCCGTCCCTACCGTTGACCAGCTATCAGAGCTTAGACGCCCTACCAGGTGGCGCGGCGCTCACCTTTGTGGTCCTGGCCAGGACGTCCGAAAACATTCCGAAAGACCAGGTGATGAGCTTCCTGGTGCCGGAGTACCTGAACACCAACGATGCCTTCAAGCGCCATGAGATCGAGCAAAGCCGGTCGGGGGAGGTAGATGCGAAACTCAAGAGCTATCGCGACAACGCCTACTATTCGGTGCCGATTGTGGGCTCTGCGGTGACGTCTGGGATCGGCCTGCAGAACGTATCCCTGGGCCCGTACGATTTTGACAAGTCGTCGTTCCCGATCACCAGTTATGGCCAATATTGCTGGTCGAATCCCATCTCAAATACTCAGGGTATGGGCCTTCGGATCCTGCCATCCAACACGCCATGCGAACTCAAGGTAACTGACACCGACAAGGCTCGACGCATTGAAGCGCTCAGAAGCCAAGGCAACCTGGGGATGACCGGCGCGCTCTATGTCCACGTCCAGGGTGCTGAGGGGTCTACGGCGAATGCCGACGTCGTGCACGCTGAGGTCTCTTTGATAGATACCGCCGGCCAGACCCCTGTCGCGAAATTTAATCTCTGAGCCTGAGAAGGGAGGACGACGTGGAAATTCTTAGCCCTGACGACTGGGAGCAGGTCCTGAAAGCGATCGCCAAGAACGAGAGGCATCGCCTGACCGGCAGTGAGTACAAGCAGCTTGTCCAGGTCATCGAGGCACACCCACGCGATGCTCGGAACATTCAACAAGCCTGCCGCCTGGTAGCGGCTCTCGCTGACCATCAAGGAGCTGGCACGCAGCCGCCGTTCAATGATCCCTATCTCAACAAGGTGTACCAGGTAGAGTCATCTCCGGTTGCGCCCCAAGAAGGTGATGAGCGACTTCGGGAAAGAGTGATCGCAGGCACGACGGTTTTCAGGTCCCGAGAGTTTGGTCATACAGCCGCGGCTGGCCAGCTTGACCAGCACAACACGCCGGGACGGGCGGTAAGCGCTAGTAGGCTCGATGTGGTTCATAAACCAACCGATACGCACGACACCTATGATGTGTACCTCGTTAAGACGCAGACACATATCCCCTATGGATCCGGTTTAATCGGCAAACCCATAGATCAAGAGAAAACGCTGCACGGAAATTTTCATTCGCTCAAAGATGCTTGCAAAAGCATTGATGATCATATAGGTATACCTCGCCATTCAGAGCTCATTAGGCAGAGGCAGGAGCAATACGGGATACACTGGAAGGAATCACCACCCCCTATTCGAAGTACACCCAAGCCCTAAATTCTCTGATACGAATACCCAAACTCATATGGCCAGGTGCCAAAGGAACAGCTATGTCCAAACTGACTGCATTTCGTGAAGCCGAGCGTGAGCTGAAAGCCCAACTCGAAAAGCTCGATGCTCTGCGTAATGACCAAGAGCTCAAGCGTGAGATCGAATTCGAAGAGAAGCTGCGAGCCCTCCTAGGCGAGTACAACCTCTCGCTCCCGCAGGTCATCACGATCCTGGATCCGGAAGCAGGCCGCCGCCGCTCCTCCGAGGCTTCCAACCAAACCCAGCCCAAGCGGAAAGCCCGCGCCCTCAAGCGCTACGTGAACCCGAATACCAACGAAGTGATCGAGACCAAGGGCGGGAACCATAAAGAGCTCAAGCAATGGAAGGCTGAGCACGGCGCCGACGTAGTCGAGTCTTGGCTCCAAAAGTGACTTCCTAACCACGTAGAAGGCCATGCACTGAATCGACTATCAGTTGACTGCATGGCCTGAGAGTTATCTGGTGGTTTGATCGCCTTCGTCGCCGGGTTCCTATCAAACTTCGGCGTACTGGCGAGCTGCCATTTCCTCACCACTCTCACCGTGAAGATCATAAAAATCCTTGTCTCGCCAAGCAGCACAAAACGCCACCGAAAGCCCAGTGATCGCTGCCATGAACGCGACACAATCCGCGTCACTGAAAATCGGCAGCCCGGTGTCTCCTTTCTTGATGAACAATGGGTGGGCATCCCGATCAGCTGCTGCTACCTCGTCAGAGACCTCACCATCAACTATCCCGATAAGGGTCATGTAGCGCCAATGGGCCGCATCTAGCGCTTCAAGCTGCGGTGCTGTTGCCTTACTTAGAATCGCTGTGAATTCTGTTGGAGTCATAGGAACCGATTTCCATGCTATTTAGGTTGGTCGTGGTACAGGGTCATAATGATGCAGTTGCGCCCTGCATCAAACCTGCCTACCCCTTCGTAAACCTGGCCATTTACTGTGACCCAGACCTGATTGAAGTCAGCCAGATCCTCCAAGGGCTCATGCAAGGTAATGATCAGCTGCTTTTCTAGACCTCGTTGCTGTTCATCTATCGAAACCTCGACGTCTGTATAGCGCTGGCTAGGCTCTTCACTTTGCGGCCGGCCAATAACGGCGTAAGCGAGTTTTAAATCTACAGTTGCGTCCATTTGAGATTTCCTTTAGCTGGTGTAGGGAGTTTCTAGCTCGATTTGTATCTCAGATTGCTTGTACTCTTCACATAGGCAATTGCCGACGCTCTTGCACGACTTTACCTCAGAAGGCACCTTAAAATTCCAAGCAGACCCGTGCGGCCGGAGACAGTTTGAGCGCGACTTGCACGCAATTGTTTCAGTACCACGTATTGACTCATCAACGGCCTCCCACTCGCTTATATCCTGCTTTAGCTGCGCTTCATAGATCATGCTAGCCCGGTCTTTATCAAGGCTATCGATGGCAAGATATGCCCCGTATTCAAGGTCTTGCCCCTCAACGGTCGAGTAAAGTCCAGCCCCGGCGTATGCCCTGCTATCATCAGCTGAAAGGTAAGCCACAATTACAGACTGGACATCTGTCGGTTCATCCCCATACATCTCGCTGCTTTCAAGCAGCGATTTGAGCTGATAATGATTAAGGGTGATCATGGTCTTTTCCTTTGGAAATAAGGCCAACCCTTTTCTCGCTTCTAGGTTCATGTTGCCAAGGCTGCTTTACCCAGCCTGGCTTATCCATGTTCCCCCGATTCATTTTAGTTAAATTATCCATTTGCTGCGCTTCCCGTTTTTTTTCTCTATCTTTGAGAATGGATAAAGAGATAAGGCAGATGACTAAGCCTATCGCCAGCCAAGATAGTATTTCCGTTAGCTCGCTCATGATATATTTTAACCTGAATTGAAAATAATTTATATTGTCAAACCTGCTTAGGTTTTAGGTGTTCCTCTTCAAGTTTATCAATCATTTCGTTAATCCAGTCGTCCGGTTGCTCATTAAACCATTTTGATCCTGCCTTGGAAGCCTGGCAATAACTTTCCATCGTTTCAAACTCATCCGTTGGATCGTCTGGGAACCAGCCACCGTCGCTTTTCCCAGTCTCAGAAACAAGATCCAACTGCCATCCGCCGATACCTCTCTTCACATCGTAGTATGGTTGCACGATTCACCTAGTGGTTAATTTCGCCGAATTATTCTAACGCTACAGTCAATTCCCCCTTTTTTTTTGTTCACCTTGGACTTGTCTGTTTGCAGGAAAAAGCGCTTTCGTTGCCAACCTCAGCAAGACACCGGTCACCAGTAGGATGATGAAAAGTACCTGTGTCTGCCAGAAGTGGCTTACCAAGTGGTCAGTCAGCTGAGTGATGTCCTGCGCGCCGATGATGTGGGCATAAACCATTGTGCCGACGAATAGCACTATTCCAGTGATTATGAGTAGGGACATACCAATTTCTCCTGACTGTGTATCTGTCGCGTTATCTGAGTTGCTGAGCCGCGCCAATTTTGCCTAGCCCTTTGATAGCTGCGATCCGAATGCAGACAGGCTGGCCGCCTTTTTCAATAATCTCAATTAGCAGCTTAACCGCCTCTTCGCTTCCAAACTCCGCAATACTAAGCGCCGCTTCCGCCCGTACTTCTTCTTCTAAAAACGAGTTTCGGAGAATTTTGGATAGTTCTTCGATAATGTTGATTGTCATCGGCGTAGGTTCACCAGTTAGGGGTTAGGGTTACTATGCTGGCATCAGGGCGCACCCCGAAAAAGTGATGGCAGTTGTCGCAGGACACTGGCCTATAAGGCTTGTCGAGCTGGCGTACCACCGCCAGTTGTGTAGCGACCTGGTGGCTGCAAGCTGGGCAGGTGACATCGAGCGTGGGGCCGAGCGGCCATGGATGCACTGCAGGCGTGAGCCTGAAGCAGAACTTACGGCGGCAGCCGGAGCAAACGACGCTGTAGGTATCAACCGTTGCCAAGGAGAACCTGTCATCGAGCTCCTGACACCAGGCGGAAGCCGGATGTTCTTCCGTGCAGTCGCAATGCGGGCAGGTGACGTCGACGCTCGTCGCGTTCGGCTGGATTGGTTGCTGGATCTCCAGCAGATCTGAATCTCTGGGCATCGCGGGACTCCTTGGCATGGAAGGGCATCACTGGGCGCGGGTAGTGCTCCAGGGATCGACGCCATTGAGTTCGTCCACGAAGCGTTTCATCTCTCCGTGCCCTCCCTCGATGAATGGGTGCCCGTGGTATCGCATCACCGTCTTGAACATGGCTTCGGTATCCGTTGGCAGCGGCGCCTCGTGCTCGTCATGGACGAGAAAGGTGCGACTAGACAGGCCAGCGGTGATCAGCGGGCGGAGAAGGGTTTGCACGAGCTCCATAGCGCGCAACTCCTTCCATCCCGTCCAGTAGGCGCGGATCTCCAAGGTCCCCTCTGCAAAGACCAAGAAGCAGCAGAGAGTTTTGTCCTGGGCCGGATCGTCCCCCAGGTCCTGGCGCAGCCCCAACCGCACCAGACTGATGTCCTCGCTCACGAGGTTACGCAGCATCTCGGGGAATGCAGGCGCGCTATGGAAATCAGTGAGTACCAGATGGCTATGGCGGGACAGGAAGCGGCGTACCTGAGCGGTCGTACGCGCTGGCCCTGTTGCACGCGCATAGGGTAGTAGCTGGGCCAGGGAAAGGCTCAACTCACCCTCCCTGGTGCTGTCGATCTTGCCGAAAAAGTGATCCTGAAAACTCATGGTATTGATCTCCTCTTACTCAATAGGGGGTCAGCAGGCGACCGGGTCTCTTTGCCTGTCTAGGATGAGGCCGCGTATGGTGTGCTCAGCCTGGTCGTCGTCTAGGTCGCTATACCCTAACCGGATGTCAGGGTAGACTGCCTCACAACGTCAGAATAGAGTCGGTTGTGTTATTTATTGACACTAGCTGAAAAAGGTCATAGATTTCTTCCTGACATTTTCGTCCAGGGAGGCAT
>NZ_JASCON010000091.1:0-21042 GCF_029959585.1 Pseudomonas sp. PS02302 | reverse complement strand
GCTCGATGCTGGTGTCGACCCATGACCTGGCCAGCATCGAGCGCTTCTGCGATCGCACCGTGCTGCTTGATCGCACCGTGCTGGCCCAGGGACCGACGGCCGAGGTCTTTACCCGGGAGAATCTGGAACGCACCTTTGGCGGCGCGCTGCGCCTGTTCGAGGCGGGCCAGGCGGCGCCGCGGCACCGGGAGCGTGCCTGATGGAAGGGCTGCTGGAACCCCTGGCCTACGGCTATATGAGAAACGCCCTGGGCGCGGCGGCGCTGGTGGGTGGGCTGTGCGCCTTCCTTTCCGCCTACCTGATGCTCAAGGGCTGGTCGCTGATCGGCGATGCCCTGTCCCATGCCGTGGTGCCCGGCGTGGCCGGCGCCTATCTGCTCGGCCTGCCGCTGGCCCTCGGCGCCTTTCTCGCCGGTGGCGCGGCGGCCGGGGCCATGCTCGGCCTGCGGCAATACACCCGGCTCAAGGAAGACGTCATCATCGGGCTGATCTTCAGCGCCTTCTTTGGTGGCGGGCTGTTCCTGGTCTCGCTGGCGCCGGTCGCGGTGGACATCCAGACCATCGTCTTCGGCAACATCCTGGCCATTACCCCCGAGGCCAGTCGCCAGTTGCTGATTATCGCCGCCGTCTCCCTGCTGGTGCTGCTGCTCAAGTGGCGCGATCTGCTGCTGGTGTTCTTCGACGAGGGCCAGGCGCGTGCCTGCGGCCTCAATCCCACGGCATACCGACTGCTGTTTTTCACCCTGCTGGCGCTGAGCACCGTGGCGGCGATGCAGACGGTGGGCGCCTTCCTGGTCATCGCCCTGGTGGTGACGCCGGGGGCGACAGCCTATCTGCTCAGCGACCGCTTCTCCCGGGTGGTGCTGATCAGCGTCGCCATCGGCGTCGGCAGCGGGCTGCTGGGCACCTATTTAAGCTACTTCCTCGACGGCGCCACCGGTGGCTGCGTGGTGGTCTTGCAGACCCTGATCTTCCTGCTGGCCTTCGTGCTGGCGCCGCGTCACGGCCTGCTGGCCAACCGCCGGCGGGCGCGGCAGACGGCGGAGGCGAGCTGATGGACTGGCTGTGGCTGACCCTGGAAGTCGACTTCATGCGCCAGGCACTGCTGATGGCCGTGCTGGTGGCGGTGCCCGCGGCGCTGCTGTCCTGCTTTCTGGTGCTCAAAGGCTGGGCGCTGCTGGGCGATGCCATCGCCCACGCGGTGTTTCCCGGCCTGGTGCTGGCGTCGGCGCTGGGCGCGCCGCTGGTGGCGGGCGCCTTTGTCGCGGGACTGGGCTGCGCCCTGGCCACCGGCTATCTCAAGCGCCACAGCCGGGTAAAGCAGGACAGCCTGATGGGCGTGGTCTTTTCCGGCATGTTCGGCCTGGGCCTGGTGCTGCACGCCAGGCTGCCCACCGAGCTGCACCTGGACCACATCCTGCTCGGCGACCTGCTGGGGGTGACCCCGGAGGCCTTCTGGCAGATGGCGGTGATCGCCGGCCTGGTGGTGCTGGCGCTGGCCTGTCGCTGGCGCGACCTGCTGGTACTGGCCTTCGATGTGGCCCAGGCACGGGCCCTGGGCCTGCGGGTAGGGCTGCTGCACTACGGCCTGCTCGGCCTGATCGCCCTGACCGTGGTCGGCGCCCTGCAGGCGGTGGGCATGGTGCCAATGGTGGCGCTGTTGATCGCCCCCGGCGCCACCGCCTTCCTGCTGACCCGCTCCTTTGGCTGGATGCTGCTGGTGGCCACGGCGCTGGCCGTGATGGCGGCCCTGGGCGGGGTACTGCTGAGCCTGGTCTGGGACAGCGCGCCGGCACCCACCCTGGTGGTGCTGCTGACGGCCGGTTTCCTGTTGGCCCTGGCATGGCGCCTGTGGCGGGATCGACGTCGTTCGGGCGACAAGGGCGTTCAGGTGGCCTGATGTAATCGGCTGACCGGCCCTGCCAGGCGTTTCCGGTCACGCTCGCCTCATCTCAGGAGAACCACAATGAAAACCGTCGCCCAGTTGCTCGCCCTGAAGACCCAGCAGGACGTCTACACCATCGCTCCCGACGCCTGGGTGCTCGACGCCCTGCGGCTGATGGCGGAAAAGAACGTCGGGGCGCTGCCGGTGATGCGCGACGGCGAGCTGGTGGGCATCGTCAGCGAGCGCGACTATGCGCGCAAGGTGGCCCTGCAGGGACGTTCCTCCTATGCGACCCCGGTCAGCGAGATCATGACCGAGGCGGTCATCATCGTGCTGCCGCAGCAGACCGTGGGCGACTGCATGCAGATGATGACCGACCACCACCTGCGCCACCTGCCGGTGATGGGCAACGGCAAGCTGATCGGATTGCTGTCGATCGGCGATCTGGTCAAGGCCACCACCGTCCAGCAGGCGGAGCTGATCCGCCATCTGGAGGGTTATATCCGCGGCGAGTGACGGGTCAGCCGGTGCGTCCGGCGGTCACGGCAAGGGCGCTGAGCTGGCGCCCTGCGGCATCGAAATTTTCCGCCGCCAGCCAGCGCCGGAAGCCGGCGTCCACCATGGGCCATTCGTGATCCAGCAGGCTGAACCAGGCGGTGTCGCGGTTGCGGCCCTTGACCACCCGGTGCTGACGAAAGAGGCCTTCAGCGCGCATCCCCAGCCGCTCGGCGGCGCGCTTCGAGCGGGCATTGGCGTCGTCGCACTTCCACTCCAGGCGCCGATAGCCGAGGGCGAAGGCTTCCTGCATCAGCAGATAGAAGGCTTCGGTGGCCAGGGGCGTGCGCTGCAGGCGCCCGCCAAAGGCGACATGGCCGATCTCGATGCTGCCGTGTTCGGGGACGATGCTCATCAGGCTGAGTTGCCCGAGGGCGCGGCCATGGCGGGGATCCACCACAACGTAGAACAAGGGATCGCGCCCCTGGGCCAGGCCCGCCAGCCAGCTGTCGAAGACCGCCCGCTCGGTGAAGGGGCCATAGGGCAGATAGTCCCACAGGGCCGGGTCCTGGTCGTGCAGGGCCTCCCAGAGATCGTCGCCGTGACGCTGGGGGGCCAGGGGTTCCAGGCGTACATGGCGACCCTGCAGCAAGCGGGGCTGGGGCAGCTGGGCCGGGGTCCAGTCGAGAGGGGTCATGGTCTGTCTCCCAGCAGGTGGCGGTACTGGATGAAACCGGAGCGGGTGGCGATGCGATCATAGAGCTGACGCCCCGGGTAGTTGGTCTCATGGGTCAGCCAGTGCACCCGGTCGCAGCCGTCCGCTGCGGCGCGGGCATAGACATGCTCGATCAGGGCGCGGCCCAGACCGCCGCCGCGGTGATCCTCGGCGACATAGAGATCCTGCAGGTAGCAGTAGTCGGTTTCGGTCCAGCAGGAGGGGTGATAGATGAAGTGCACCAGGCCCAGGGGGCGCTTGCCGTCCCAGGCCAGGGCGCCGTGCAGGGGCTGGGCGGGGTCAAGCAGCCGTTGCCAGGTGCGGGCGTAGGTGGTTTCCGGCAGCCGGGTCTCGTAGAAGGCCAGGTAGGCCTGCCAGAGGTCGTGCCAGACGGCGTGATCGGCTTCGCTCAGGGGGCGGATGGTCATGGGTGGCTCCAGGGTCAGGCGAGAGAGGGAATCAGGGCGGCCAGCGCCTGGTCGCCGGCTACCGGGCTGGCGGCCAGTCCCTGGCGGACGCCTTCGCGATCGGCGGCGTTGCGATTCTGGCTGAGCTTGGCGATGCCCTGGAGGCTGTCCAGCGGCAGGCGCAGGCCGCGGATGGCGCGCAGCATGCCCTGGACATAATCCGCGGGCGCATCCGCGACCTGCCAGGGGCGGGCACGCCCGGCTTCGTGCTGGTCGGTGAGGCGTTCCAGCAGCTGTAGCAGCCGCTCGGGGTCATCGAATACCTCGACGTTGCCGCGGGCGTGCACGGCCTGGTAGTTCCAGGTCGGCACCACCCGGCCATGTTCGGCCTTGCCGGGATAGAAGGCCGGGCTGACATAGGCCTGGGGACCCTGAAACACCGCCAATACCTGGCCTGCCTCGACCAGCGGCTGGGCCTGGGGATTGCTGCGTGCCAGATGGCCGTAGAGGGTGCCACAGGGACCCTCGTCGGGTGCCAGCCAGAGCGGCAGATGGCTGACCAGCGGACCGGCGTCGGTCTGGCTGATGAGCAGCGCCAGGGCATGATCGCGCAGATGCTGGTGCAGCCTGGGCAGGTCTTCGAGGCGAAAGGCAGGATTGGGATACATGGGCAGGAACTCCAGCGACGTCCAGCCATGCTAAGGTCGCCTTTGGCTCCCTGTAAGAGCCAATTTCCATGACTTTCAGGGTGCCAATCCATGCTGGGATTCGAGCCGTCGGGGCTGTTGCTGGAGCCGGGGCAGGGCCTGGCGCGCCAGCTCTACCAGGGCCTGCGCGAGCGCATCCTGGCCGGTGAGCTGGCCGCCGGGGTACGGCTGCCGGCCAGTCGTGAACTGGCGCGGTTGCTGGGGATCTCGCGCAATACCGTGACCGCCGCCTACGAGCAGCTCCTGGCCGAGGGTTTTCTCGACAGCCGCCTGGGTGACGGTACCTATGTCGCGCCCGTGACCCGGGCGCTGGCCGCTCCCGAAGCCACGGTCAGGACGACACCCGTGCCCCCGGCCAGCGTGCCGTCCGGCGCACCGTGCGCCTTTCGGGTCGGCCTGCCGGCGGTGGATCTGTTTCCCTTCGCCACCTGGGCGCGGCTGCAACAGCGTTTCTGGCGCCAGCCGGAGCCGGCGCTGCTGGGCTATCGCGAACCCGGCGGCGAACCGCGGCTGCGCCGCCTGCTCTGTGCCTACCTGCGCCAGGCGCGGGGCCTGGTCTGCGCACCCGAGCAGATCCTCATCACCAGCGGCGCCCAGCAGGCCATCGAACTCTGCGCCCGGTTGCTGCTGGCGCCCGGAGCCCGGGCGGCCATGGAGGATCCCGGCTATCGCGCCGCGGGCCTGGCCTTGCAGAGTGGCGGGGCGCGGTTGCAGGGCGTTGCGGTGGATGGGGCCGGGCTGATGGTGGAGCAGCTGGCAGGGCTGCCGGACTGCCGGCTGGTCTATGTCACCCCGTCGCACCAGTATCCCACCGGCGCGGTACTGTCCCTGCCGCGCCGCCTGGCGCTGCTGGACTGGGCGCGGCAGGCCGACGGCTGGATCGTCGAGGACGACTACGACGGCGAATACCGCTACCAGGGCGCGCCGCTGGCGCCCCTGGCCGCCTTGGATCGCCACGGTCGGGTGCTCTATGTCGGCACCTTTTCCAAGATCGCCTTTCCCGGCCTGCGCCTGGGCTATCTGGTGGCCCCGCCCGCGCTGCTGCCGGCGCTGCTGGAGCTGCAACGGGCCGGCGTCCGTCACCTCGACAGCGCCACCCAGACGGTCATGGCCGATTTCATCGAACAGGGCCACTTCCAGCGCCATATCCGCCGCATGCGACGGGCCGCGCGCAATCGCCGCGATGCCCTGCTGGCCGGCTGGCCAGAGGTTGCCGGCTGCGCCCCGCCGGGCGTCCCGGTGGCCGGCCTGCATCTGTGCCTGCCGGTCACCCACCTGGCCCGCGAAGCCGAGCTGGTGACCCGGGCAGCCGCGGTCGGGGTGGAACTCAATGCGCTGTCGCGCTACTGGCTGCCCGAGGGCCCGACCCCGCCCGACGCCCGCGCCGGACTGGTGCTGGGCTTCGCGGCGGTGCCGGAGACGCGGATCGTCGAGGCGCTGGCCAGGCTGCGGGAAGCCTGGGCCTGAGCGCTGCCGTCAGAGGCTTTTCGACTCCAGGTTGAGACGGTCCAGCAGACCGGCGGCGCCAGCGGGATCCAGGGCCGCGGTCAGCGCGACGGCCAGGGTATCGCCCAGACGCACGCGTTCCTTGGGCGCAAGACTCACCCGCAGACCGTCTTCCTCGCCGGAGGCCAGATCGACCAGGCTCTTGCAGAGGTCCTTGCCGCGCGCACCCAGGTTCTTGAAGTCCTGCAGGCAGTCAGTGCGCTGCTGCTGGTGCACCGCGGCCAGCGCCCGGTCGCGCTGCTTGTCGAAGTCGCCCGCGGTAGGGTCGAGCGGCAGATAGCGGCGGGTCAGGGCCAGACTGCGCTTGAAATAGCCCTTATCCCTGACGTCCACCTGCAAGCCCTTGAGCTCGGCACGTTGCGCGCCCTGCTGCAGCCCGCCCAGCAGGGCGAAGGGCGACAGCAGACCGCGTCGGTTCTCCTCCTGGCCACTGTCGGCGAGTTCGCTCAGGTCTTCGGCCAGGCGGCGGACCTGGCTCAGCGACAGGCTCGCGTCCACGTCCAGCAGCTCCGGCAGGTCCAGGGTCAGGCCGATGTCGGCCAGCTCATCCTCGACGTTCCATTTCAGCCGGCCGGAGAAGGGCGCCAGTTCGGCGCGCCCGCTGGCGAGCAACAGACTGCCCACCAAAGGCAGGTGCAGCGCCGTCGAGCGCCCCTTGGCGTCGGGCGGAAAGGCCACGCCTTCGAACTGGACATCGGCCCGGCGGTGGGCGGGTTCGTCCTTGAGGTCGGAGAGGGTCAGCTGGGCGATGCTCGGCCCATCGCTGATGCGCACCTCGTGCAGCTTGATCGTGCCACCCAGCGGTGAGGAGGACAGCGACTGCCAGCTGATCCGGTCCTGCAGGTGGTGTTCGAACAGCCAGTCGCGCAGACGTCCGTCGGCGACATGAGCGGCGTAGGCCTTGAGGCCGAAATAGCCACCGACCACCACGACCAGTGCCGCACCGGCCAGGAGTTTGACGTTGAGAGTCCGTTTCATCAGAAGCGCTCCTCGCCGAGACCGGCATCCTTGAGCTGTTGACGGGCCGCCTCGGGGGTCCAGGCGGGATCTTCGAATTGCACCCGTGCCAGCGCCAGGGGATCGCGCAGGTCGCTGCAGCCTTCGCTGGTGCAGGGCTGCACGACCTTGGCCGTCAGGTGCGTCAGGGGCAGGTCGTCGGTGTCACGCGCCTTCGGATCGAGCTGCAGGGTGCCGCTCAGGACATACCAGCCGGTCTTGGCCGGGATGCCGGCCGGTACCTGCGCCTGGAGCGGATAGGGATAGTCGAGGCTCCAGCCGTCGCTATTCGTCTTGGTGACCCTGGCGATCAGGCGTACCGGATGGGTAGCGCCACGCACCAAGTCGCCATAGTCGCCACCGCTGCCCGGCGTGTAGTCCACATCGTTGACCTGACTTGCCAACAGTCCCTGCGGATTGGACCGTGCCTGTTCAGCCAAGGATTTATAGAGGCCTAGTTGCTGGCGGGCTTTGAACGCAACCTGCAGTCGGGCCTGCTGGGCTTCACGCTCCCGCTCACGCTCGGCCTGCTCGCGCTGGCGCACCTGCTTCTCGTCCCAGCGGAAGAGGTAGTTGGTGGCCTGTTCGGGATTGAATTGCCATGCCTTGTTGCGCCAGTTCTGACCAATGGCAACCTCGTAGAGCCAGTAGTCCTGGCTGACCTCGCCGCTACTCCATGACTGTTGCGTAGAGCCTTTCTGGACATCCCGCATGGCAAGAACAGAGAATTGCTGGATGCCCGTCTTTAGTGCCGAGATCTGGCGCTGGGTCTGCTCGATGATGGGCTGAATCCGTGAGAGCTGGCGAAATTGCTCACTATCGGCTGTCACGAAGAGGACCGTCGGATAGTTCACGAGCCAACCCCTTTGATAGGAGTAGCGCAGCCGCAAGAGGCTGTAGCTGGCGGTGGCCGGGTCGCTAGCCAGCAGGAACAGAGCGCGCTTCTGATCATCGAAACCGACAAATCGCAGGGGCGGCAGATGGTCGTCCAGCGGCAGCCCATTGAGGAAGAAACCCTTCCAGCGCTGCAACTGCTTGCCGTCGCTCCGCTCCAGGGCGAGTTCACCCTCGCCCTGGGCCAGGCCGTTCTCACAATGGATACCACTGGAGCGAACCTGCAGGTAGCGGCTGTCTTCCTCGGCCTTGAAGGGAACGCGGAAGGCGCAACCCTGGCTGTCCTTGAGGGTGGTGATGAAGTCGCTCTTGGCGAGTTCGGCTTCGCCATCGCCCGGGCGCCAGCCGGCGACATCGAAATCGGTGGCGATCTGACCGACAGGCGCCTTGGCTGCCGCAGGTGCAGGCTCGACCTTGGCCGGCGCGGCAGGTGCCGACTCAGCAACCGGGGCCGGCGGAGCTGTGGGTGCCGGTGCCGGTGCCTCTGGGACTACCGGGGGAGTGGCGGGCCTGGCAGTCTCAGACGCCGCCGCAGCGGGCGCCTCGGCAGGCGGTGTCGCCTTGGGCGGCTCGACGGAGGCAGGAGCAGGGGCTGTCGTCAGCGCAGCCGGATTCTGTACCTGCGCGGTCCAGGCCGTGGCCCTGGTGGCCGTGCCGTTCAGCCGGGCGTCGGAGGTACCGGTCGCCGTCCAGGTCAGGCGTTCGGCCTGGTCGCACTGCTTGCCGAGCAATGCGCCGATCTTGGGCATCAGGCGTTCGACGGCCACGGCCTCGGCAGGCTTGCCATAGACGAAGCGCAGCGCCAGGTCGGGGGCGCACCAGGCGGCTGCAGGGTGATCGACGAAGACCTCGACGTCTTCGGCCTTGGAATAGGCGAGGCGGGTGCTTTCGGCCTGGGCAGCCGTGGCCGTGGCCAGCAGCGTCAGGGCCAGCAGGGTGGGTTTCATGGTCATCCTTCCTTAGATCAGTTCCCAGGCACCGTCAGCGGCCTGGCAGGCCTTGGTGGTCTGCTGATCCTGCTGACCGTCCTGGCTCAGGCTGTAGTTCAGGGTGCGGCAGGTGGTCTTGGCGGCGACCTTGTCCTGCACCGGCGCGGCATCGAGATCGGCGGCATCGAGGTCCACGCCCTGCTGCTTGGCGCTGGCCACGTCCAGGGTATCCAGATCCACCGCGGGTGCCGGTTGAGCCTTGGTCTTGCCAGAGGTCGCCAGCGTGGCAGTGGTCGCCGGAGTCACCAGGGGCGCGTAGACATAGCCGATGGTCACGCCCTTGCGGCCCACGGCGATCCAGTCGTTGCCGGTACGGCCCAGGGCGGTGAAGCGCGTACCTGTGGGCAGTCCGCCGACCTTGGCGGCATTGTCGTTGGGTGCGGCGCGCAGATTGGCCGACTTGATCGACTGATAGGGCTTGTTGAGCAGGGTCAACTGCTCGACCTTCTGCACCTTGGGCGTGCGCTTGACCGCTACCTGGCGGGCTTCGGTCTCGGTCGCCACCGGCACGATGCGGGCGGTGGCGCCGCTGTGGTCGGAGGTCCAGGTGGTCACCTGACCATCCTGGGCGTGCTCCAGCGCCTTTTGCGTCTGCACGGCCAGGGCCTCGCGATCACGCTGGTCGAGCTTGGCCCCAAGGGTCTTGCCCAGGGCGCCACCGGCGAGGGCGCCGGCCAGCATGGCGGCGGTACGGCCACTGCCACCACCGATCTGGCTGCCAACAAGGATGCCGGCCGCTGCCCCGACCACGGTGCCGACGTTTTCCTGATTGAGCCATTCGTTCTGCGACATGTTGGAGCAGCCCGTGACGGCGAGGCTGCCACCCAGGCAGAGAACGGCGAGGCGATGACGAGGCTTCATTACGAGTCCTTTCCGAAGCGAAAATTTAGGAGGAGGGAATGGTAGAGGCTTGCTCCAGAGACGTTGTGACCTGATTCACTGAAAGCGGGTTTGGCATCAAAGGGCTAGCATGGCCCGGAAGGCGTAGCTGGAGGCGCTAACGCCCCCGATACGCCTTCCCATAATGCCGCTCGAGGCGCGACTGCATGAATTCCATGGCCAGGGACATCAGCCAGTAGAGCACCGCCGCGGTGGTCAGCATTTCCAGGTAGCGGTAGCTGGAGCGGCCATAGGACTGGGCGAGGAACATCACCTCCCAGACACCCATCACCGAGACCAGGGAGGAGTCCTTGAGCATGGAGATGAACTGGCTGGTGGTGGGCGGGATGATGCTGCGCATGGCCTGGGGCAGGGTGACGCGCCAGAAGATCACCCGCGGCGGCAAACCCAGGGCCCGGGCCGCCTCGCGCTGACCGGCGGGGACGCCGAGCAGGCCGGCGCGGAAGATCTCGCTGAGGTAGGCGCCGTAGTTCAGCGACAGGGCGAGGATGCCGGCGCTGATGGCGCCGGGGACCACGCCGATCTGCGGCAGGCCCAGGTAGATCAGCAGGATCTGGATCAGCAGCGGGGTGCCGCGAAAGAAGGATGCGTAGAAGGTCGCCACGCCATAGGCCAGGGCACTGGACGACAGCCGCCCCAGGGCCGCGGCGAAGCCCAGCAGCACCGACACCAGGATGGAGCTGAGGCTGAGGAACAGTGTCAGGGCCGCGCCCTGCAGGAAGCCGTTGGGGCCCAGGCGCCAGCCCACCAGGTTGGGCAGGCGCGGCCAGACGCTGGCGAACTTGAGGTCGAAGCCGAGCACGAAGACCACGCCCCCGGCCAGCAGCGCCAGCCAGGTCAGCCAGACACGGGTACGAAAGCTCAGCAGCGGACGCGATTCGACCGGGGGCGGTAACTGACTCATTGGCTGATGTCGGCACCGATCCACTTGTCGGAGATCCGCTTCAGGGTGCCGTCCTGGCGCAGCCCCTCGATGATCTCGCGCAGCTTGGCGGCGAATTCCGCATCACCCTTCTCGATGGCCACGGCGTTGGGCTCGGCATAGAGCGGTGCGCCCGCGAGCTTGAACTTGCTGTCCTGGGCCAGGCGCGGCTGGGCGGTCACCAGGTTGGTCAGCACCGCGTCCAGGCGTTTGCCGGCGCCCAGGCCCAGGTCCTGGAAGGCGACGTTGTCGTCGGGGAAGGGCACCACCTGCACCTGGTCGAAGGGGTAGCTCAGCGGCTGGTCTTCCTGGCCTTCGATGGTCAGGTCCTTGTTCAGATAGCTTTCGTAGGAGGAGGCGCTGGTGACGCCGACCTTCTTGCCGGAGAGGTCCTTGGCACCGTGGATGCGGTCGTCACCGGCGTTGACCACGATCACCGCTGGCGAGGCGTAGTAGTTGACCGGGAAATCGAACACCTGGGCGCGCGCCTGGCTCGGCGTCATGGAGCAGATGCAGACGTCGTAGCGACCGCTCCAGCGACCGGCGGCGATCACGTCCCAGGAAGGGGTTTCCAGGCGCAGCTTGACACCGAGCTTGTCGGCCACGGCCTTGGCCACGTCCACGTCGAAGCCTTCCAGCTGGTTCTGGGCATTGAGCTGGGAGAAGGGCGGATAGCTCTCCATGAGGACATTGACCAGCTCGCCCTTGGCCTTGATGCGGTCCAGGGTGGTACCGGCCGAGGCCGAGGTGGCGACCAGCGCCAGGGTCAGGCCGAGGGCCGATAGCAGAGCGGTTCTCATGGGGGTGTCCTTTGCAAAGGGAAAGAGGGCCTGGTATTAGAGAGATATGAGAACCGATATTGAACTCTGTTTTGGTTATAAGGAAAAGTGAAATAGCTATATGGCCAACATGAATCTAGTTCTGCTCGACGGTGGCATGGGCCGTGAGCTGCAGCGCCGTGGCGCGCCCTTTCGCCAGCCGGAGTGGTCGGCCCTGGCCCTGAGCGAGGCGCCCGAGCAGGTGGAAGCTGTGCATCGTGCCTACATCGAGGCGGGTGCCCAGGTGATCACCAGCAACAGCTATGCGGTGGTGCCCTTCCATATCGGCGAAGAGCGCTTTGCGGCAGAAGGCGAAGCCCTGGCCGCGCGGGCCGGCCAGCTGGCACGGCAGGCGGTGGTGGCCAGTGGTCAGCCGGTGCGGGTGGCGGGTTCGCTGCCGCCGCTGTTTGGCTCCTATCGTCCCGATCTGTTCGAGCCGGCGCGGGTGGACGAGGTGCTGCAGCCGCTGATCCGCGGTCTGGCGCCCCATGTCGATCTCTGGCTGGCGGAGACCCAGAGCGCCCTGGCCGAGGTGCGCGCCATCGCCGCCGGGCTGCCCGGGGATGGCAAGCCGCTGTGGCTGTCCTTCACCCTGAAGGACGAAGACGTCGACGAGATCCCACGGCTGAGATCCGGCGAGCCGGTGGCCGCGGCCGCGCAGCTGGCGGTGGAACTGGGCGCCGGGGCGCTGCTGTTCAATTGCAGCCAGCCCGAGGTGATGGCCGCGGCGCTGGATACCGCGCGGGCGACCTTCGCCGCGGCGGGGATCGAGATTCCCTTTGGTGCCTATGCCAACGCCTTCCCGCCCCAGCCGGAAGAGGCCACCGCCAACGACGGCCTCGACCCCCTGCGTCCGGACCTGGATCCGCCCGGCTACCTGAGCTTCGCCCAAGACTGGCAGGCGCGTGGCGCGAGCCTGATCGGCGGCTGCTGCGGCATCGGCCCGGAGCACATCGCCGTGCTCAACACGCGACTGCGCGGCTGACGCCCGCATTCAGTCGGCAAAAAAAGCGGACAGCGCCCTGAGCGCTGTCCGCTTTTTTCTTGGCGCCAGACGCCGTTCAGACCTGCGCCTGGCCGCCATCGGCGAAGAGTTCGGCGCCGTTGACGAAGCTGGAATCGCTGGAGGCCAGGAACAGCGCAACCCTGGCGATTTCCTCCGGCTCGCCGACGCGACCCAGGGGGATCTGGCTGGCCAGGTGGTCCAGCAGACCCTGCTGCTGGGCGGCATCCGGACCGGCCAGTTCCACCAGCCCCGGGGTGCGGGTGGCACCCGGACTCAGGGTGTTGATGCGGATGCCGCGGCCCTGCAGCTCCAGGATCCAGTTGCGGGCGAAGGCGCGTACGGCGGCCTTGGATGCGCCGTAGACGCTGAAGGCCGGGGTGCCGGTACTGGCGGCTGTGGAGCCGGCCAGGATCACCGAGGCATGGTCCGCCAGCAGCGGCAGGGCCTTCTGCACGGTGAACAGCACCCCCTTCACGTTGCGATCGAAGGTGTCGTCGTAGTGAGCCTCGGTCACCTCGGCGAGGGGCAGCATGCTGCCACCTCCGGCGTTGACGTAGAGCACGTCGAGGCGTCCGTGCTCGCGGCGGATGCGCGCATAGAGGGCATCGAGCTGGTCCAGGCGCGAGGAGTCCACGGCGATGCCGGTGGCGTTGCCGTTGCCGACCTGGGCGACCGCGGCATCCAGTTCCGCCTGCCGTCGGCCGGTGAGGATGACGTGGGCGCCCTGCTGGGCAAAGAGTTTGGCGGCGGCCAGGCCGATGCCGCTGGTGGCGCCGGTGACGAGGGCGATCTTGTCGGCGAGCTTGAGGGTCATGGCTGAATCTCCACGCGGTTGTGATCAGGTGGAGTCAGCCTATCGACCCTGGCTTCTCTGCAAAATAGAATGATTGGAAAGTCATCGTTGCAGAAATGAAATGAGCAGATTGCCGGATTTCGAAGGCTTGGCGATGTTCGCCAAGGTCGCCGAAGAGGGCTCCTTCGCCGCCGCGGCGCGGGTGCTGGGCGTGTCGGTGGCCACCGTCTCGCGGGCGGTGACGCGCCTTGAGGAACGCCTCGGCGGGCGGCTGTTCAATCGCACCTCGCGGCAGCTGGCGCTGACCGAATTCGGCCGCGAGCTGGCCGCCCAGGCCAGCGATCTCTATCGCCAGGCGGAGGCGACCGAAAGCGCCGCCCAGGTGCGCGCCGTGCAGCCCCGCGGCCTGGTACGGCTGGCGGTGCCCATGGCCTTCGGCCTGCGCTGGGTGGCGCCGCTGCTGCCCGAACTGCTGCGCCGCTATCCCCAGCTGACGGTGGATCTGCACCTGTCCGATGCCACCGTGGATCTGGTGGCGGAGGGCTTCGACGCCGCCCTGCGCATCGCCGCCTTGCCCGACTCCTCGCTGGTCGCCCGGCGGCTCTGCGCGGTCAGCCAGCTGCTGGTGGCGGCGCCGGCCTATGTCGAGCGCCATGGCCATCCCCAACATCCGCAGGAACTGACCGAGCATGCCTGCCTGAGCTACGCCTACCGGGCGCGCAGCCAGGTGTGGCGCTTCAGCGGGGACGACGGTCGCGAGGAAGGCGTGCTGCCGCGTGGTCCCTTGCGCGTCACCAATTCCGAAGCCCTGCTGCCGGTGCTGCTGGAAGGCCTGGCCATCGCCGAGTTGCCGGACTTCATCGCCGCCGACTACCTGGCCGATGGCCGGCTGGTGCAGCTGCTGCCGGACTGGCAGCTGACCCGTGGCGGCCTCTATTTCGTGACCCCCTCGGCGCGCAGTCGCCCGACCAGGATCCAGGTGCTGTTCGATTTCTTCGTCGAGCACCTGAGCACCCCGGGCTGGCAGCGGGCCGAATAGCCGCCGTCCATGTCGGCTTCGTGACATCCCGCAACATCCACTCGCCACCACGCAAGGCTGGCGAAAGGTTGACCTCTTAGGATCCGCTCAAGACCCGCCCCCGTGAGCGGGCGACGTGCCTACAAAAATAACCAGGATTCTTGCCATGTCGTATCTGTCCTTCCAGGCGTCCCCGCGCGCCCGTCTCCCCTGGATTTTCGCCCTCTCCGCGCCGCTGCGCCGCGGCTGAACCCTCCTTCTCTTCGCGAAAATTCAGAGGTATTCCCATGCTGACTTTCCTCGGCTTCGCCATGGTCATGACCTTCATGTACCTGATCATGACCAAGCGCCTGTCTCCGCTGATCGCCCTGACCATGGTGCCGATCGCCTTCGCCGTGCTGGCCTGGGCGCTGTCCAGCGAATTCGCCAGCCTCGGCAGCATCAAGCTCGACGCCCTCGGCCCGATGATGCTCGACGGCATCCGCAAGCTGGCGCCCACCGGCGTGATGCTGCTGTTCGCGATCCTCTACTTCGCCGTGATGATCGATACCGGTCTGTTCGACCCGGCGGTGCGCTGGATCCTCAAGCTGGTCAAGGGCGATCCGCTCAAGGTGGCCATGGGCACCGTCTTCCTGACCCTGGTGGTCTCCCTGGACGGTGACGGCTCGACCACCTACATGATCTGCGTGGCGGCCATGTTCCCGCTGTACAAGCGCCTGGGCATGAATCCGCTGATCATGACCTGCCTGATGCTGCTCTCCAGTGGCGTGATGAACCTGACCCCCTGGGGCGGTCCGACCGCCCGCGCCGCCAGTGCCCTGCACGTGGATCCGGCCGACGTCTTCGTGCCCATGATCGGGCCCATGCTGCTGGCCATTGCCTGGCTGTTCTTCCTCGCCTACCTCTATGGCCGCAGCGAGCGCGCGCGCCTGGGCATCCTGCAGATCGGCGAGACCGAAGGCGCCGACGTCACCGTCTCCCAGTGCGCCGAGGCCCGCCGCCCGCACCTGCGCTGGTTCAACGGCCTGCTGACCCTGGCGCTGATGGCCGCGCTGATCGTTGGCGTGCTGCCGATGCCGGTGCTGTTCATGATCGCCTTCGGCATCGCCATGACCGTCAACTACCGCTGCCTGAACATGCAGAAGCAGCGCATCGCCGCCCATGCCGAAAACGTGCTGGCGGTGGTCTCGCTGATCTTCGCCGCGGGCATCTTCACCGGCATCCTCTCGGGTACCGGCATGGTCGACGCCATGTCCAAGGGCCTGCTGGCGGTGATCCCGGACGCCCTGGGTCCGTACATGGCGGTGATCACCGCCCTGGTCAGCCTGCCGTTCACCTTCTTCATCTCCAACGACGCCTTCTACTTCGGTGTGCTGCCGGTGCTGGCCGAGGCCGCCGCGGCCTATGGCATCAGTCCGGTGGAGATCGCCCGGGCCTCCATCGTCGGTCAGCCCGTGCACCTGCTCAGCCCCCTGGTGCCCTCGACCTACCTGCTGGTGGGCCTGGCCAAGGTGGAGTTCGGCGACCATCAGCGCTTCACCCTGAAATGGGCGACCGTGACCTGCATGTTCCTGCTGGGCGGTGCTTTGTTACTGGGTGTGTTTCCGCTGTACAGCCGCTAGAGTTTTACCATTTGTACGACTAGCCTTGCCGGCTGTTCGAAAACGGCGCGTCGCCTGACGCGCCTTTTCCATTGGAGCGCGCGCCCGAGCGCGTCTCAGCTATAAGAGGATTCGCAATGGACTGGCTGACCAACCCGGAAATCTGGGTCGCCTTCTTTACCCTGACGGCCCTGGAAATCGTTCTGGGCATCGACAACATCATCATGATCTCCATCCTGGTCAGCCGCATGCCCAAGCACATGCAGGCGCGGACCCGCTTCTTCGGTCTGGCCCTGGCCATGGTCACCCGCATCCTGCTGCTGCTGTCCATCACCTGGGTGATGCGCCTCACCGCCGACCTGTTCTTCGTCTTCGGCCAGGGCATCTCCGGGCGTGACCTCATCCTCTTCTTCGGCGGCCTGTTCCTGCTGTGGAAGAGCAGTGCCGAGATCTACGAAGGCCTGGAAGGCGAGGACGAGCACGACGAGGACGCGCCCCAGAAGAAGGGTGGCGGTTTCGTCGGCACCATCATCCAGATCGCCATCATCGACATCGTCTTCTCGCTGGACTCGGTGATCACCGCGGTGGGCATGGTCAGCCACGTGCCGGTGATGGTCGCGGCGATCATCGTCGCGGTGCTGGTGATGATGCTGGCGGCCGGTGCCATCAGCAATTTCATCGACAAGCACCCGAGCCTGAAGATGCTGGCGCTGTCGTTCCTGATCGTGGTCGGTACCGTGCTCATCGCCGAAGCCTTCGAAGTCCATGTGCCCAAGGGCTACGTCTACTTCGCCATGGCCTTCTCGCTGGCGGTGGAAGCCATCAACATCCGCCTGCGCGGCAAGGCCAAGGCGCGCGAGGCGGTCAAGCTGCGCAAGGAGCAGATCTGATCGCCGCGGCGGAACCGACCCGGCTCTCCGTCGCCTAAACCAGCAAGTCCCCACGAGCCCGAAGGTGCCCTGCCTTCGGGCTCGTGCGTCTGTGCAGAACGGTCATTACGATTTTGTGACAAGCTCGCCAGGAGCTCTTGGACACGCGCCGGGAGGGCGCCACGATGCTGACACTGCTCAATCTGCTATCCGCCGTTGCCCTGCTGGTGTGGGGCACCCATATCGTGCGCACCGGTATCCTGCGGGTATACGGCGCCAGCCTGCGCCGGGTGCTCAGCCGCAGCATGCAGCGCATGCCGCTGGCCTTTCTTTCCGGCATCGCCGTCACTGCCCTGGTGCAGAGCAGCAACGCCACCGCGCTGCTGGTGACCTCCTTTGTCGCCCAGGGCCTGGTGCCGCTGACCCCGGCGCTGGCCATCATGCTCGGCGCCGACGTGGGCACCGCGCTGATGGCGCGGGTGCTGACCTTCGACCTGTCCTGGCTGTCGCCGCTGCTGATCTTTCTCGGCGTGGTGTTCTTTCTCGGCCGCAAGCAGACCCGCGCCGGCCAGCTCGGCCGGGTCGCCATCGGCCTGGGGCTGATCATCCTGGCGCTGCAGCTGATCGTCGAGGCGGCCTCGCCCATGACCCATGCGGCCGGGGTCAAGGTGCTGTTCTCTTCACTGACCGGTGACCAGCTGCTCGACGCCCTGACCGGCGCGGTGTTCGCCATGGTCTCCTATTCCAGCCTGGCGGCGGTGCTGCTGACCGCCACCCTGGCCGGCTCCGGGGTCATCTCGCTCAAGGTGGCGCTGTGCCTGGTGGTGGGTGCCAACCTGGGCAGCGGCGTGCTGGCGCTGATGGGCGCGGCCAAGCAGGGCGTGGAGGCGCGGCGGGTGGCGGTGGGCAGCCTGCTGTTCAAGCTCGCCGGCTGCATCCTGGTGCTGCCCTGGATCGGCCTGCTGGCCGACTGGCTGCAGGGCTACGACTTCAACGACGCCGAGGTGGTGATCGGTTTCCACGTCGCCTACAACCTGGTGCGCTGCCTGCTGTTCCTGCCGCTGACCGGACCCCTGGCGCGCTTCTGCACCGCCATGCTGCCGGCCAAGGACAGTGCCGAGACCATCCTGCGGCCGCGCCATCTGGATACCGCCGCCCTGGACACCCCGGCCCTGGCGCTGACCAACGCCTCGCGCGAGCTCCTGCGCATGGGCGATGTCGTCGAGCAGATGCTGCAGCACCTGCTGGTGTTGATCAACGCCGGCGACAAGCAGCTGGCCCGCGAGGTGCGTCGTCTCGACGACGACGTCGACGCCCTCTACACGGCGATCAAGCTGTACCTGGCGCGCATGCCGCGCGACGACCTGGACGAGCGCGACAGCCGGCGCTGGGCCGAGACCATCGAACTGGCGATCAACCTGGAGCAGGCCGGCGATCTGATCGAGCGCATGGCCAGCGACGTCGACAGCAAGAAGATCGCCGCCCGGCGTTCCTTCTCGGCTTCCGGGGTGGACGAACTCTCCGCGCTGCACCGGCTGCTGGTCGACAGCCTCAAGCTGTGCCTGTCGGTCTATCTCTCCGGCGACCTGGACGCGGCGCGCCGCCTGCGTCGGCTCAAGCAGCGCTTCCGCCTGCTGGAACGGCGCTATGCCCATGCCCACGTCGAGCGGCTGCATCAGCAGGTGGTGGAGAGCTTCGAGACCAGCTCCCTGCACCTGGGTCTGCTCAGCGACATGCGCCGGGTCAATTCGCTGTTCTGCAGCATCGCCCACGGCGTGCTGGAGGCGGCTGATGCCGGCTATGCCACCGAGCACGAGCTGCCGGTGGAGGGGCGCGAGGAGTCGGGTGGGGTTTGAGGTCGCGGTTTGACGCGGGGGTTCGTGGATGAGGCTGCGCCGTCATCCACGCTACTGATCTGATCTTGTCAGCGCTAATGAAGTTGAGCGCCACTTCGGATGGCCCCCTGCTGCGAACTCCCAGTGGAAAAGGCTGCGCCGTCATCCACGCTACGGGGTTCGAGTTGATCGCGGCCATGGCGGTCCGCCGATGCGGCCGCTCCTACAGGGTGTGATGCTTCTGTAGGAGCGGCCCATGGCCGCGATTGGGGTACCTCACTGCACCCCGCTATCGAGCTGCTGCAGGATCCGCCAAGCCGTCTCGATCCGCGCGGCATTCGGGTAGTTGCGGTTGGCCAGGATCACCAGGCCGAGTTGGCGCTCGGGGATGAACAGCGCATAGGCGCCAAAGCCGTTGGTGGAGCCGGTCTTGTTCAACAACCGGGCGCCGCTCGCCGGCAGTGGCGGGTGCTGCCAGTCCAGCGGTTGCGGCTGCAGGGCCATCGCCGGGGTGTTGCCGGCCAACAGCTGAGCCTTGGGCAGCGGATAGGCGTAGGCCTCCCACGCCAAACCCTGGGTCATGGGGCCGCTGCGATAGTAGCCCTGCTGGGTGGCGTCGAGCGCCTTGGTCAGGGGCGCCGGCAACCGGCCGGGATGCAGATTCGCCTCGACGAAGGCGAGCAGATCGCCCGCGGTGGTCTTGATGCCATAGGCCTCTTCGGCATAGGCGCCCGGATTGACCCGCAGCGGCTGGTCGTTCTTGCCATGGCCCCAGGCGTAGTGGGCCTGCTCGGCCGCCGGCACCTGCAGATAGGTATGGCCGAGGCCGAGGGGCTTGAGCACGTGGCGCTGCAAGGCCGTGGCGAAGGGCTCGTCGAGCCGCTGGGCCGCCAGGGCGCCGAACAGGCCGATGCTGGGATTGGAGTAGAGGCGGCGGCTGCCGGCGGGGAAGGGCGGCTGGAAGGCGCGGTAGAAGGCCGTCGTCTGATCGTCGCGGGTGATGCTGTCGGGAAATTGCAGCGGCAGGCCGCCGGCGCTGTAGGTGGCCAGCTGCAGCAGGCTGGCCTGGCCGATGGCGCTGCCGGCCAGAGCCGGGCGGACCTGAGCGGCGGACTCGTCCAGCCGCAGGCGACCGGTCGCCGCCGCGTAGCCACCCAGGGCGGCGGTGTAGGTCTTGCTCAGGGAGCCGATCTCGAACAGGGTGGCCGCGTCCACCGCCTGGCCGCTGCGGCGATCGGCGGTGCCGAAGTAGTAGAGCCGGCGCAGGCCCGGGGCCGTGACACCCACGGCCAGGCCCGGAATGTCCTGCTCGGCCATCACCGCGCGGGCGGCGGCGCGGATCTCGTCGTCGAGGGGATTGGCGGCGTTGGCCAGGAGCGGCAGGGTCAGGCCCAGGCCGAGCAGCAGGGAAAGACGCGGGAAAGCCGACATGCGGGAGCTATTCCTGAGGAAGGGAGGCCAGGAGTCTAGCCGAGCGTTGCCACAGCGGTATGAGACGCGGCCAGCGTTGGAAGATTTTGCCGCCGGCGCTGTCCATGGCTGGCTGGAGCCCGGTCCTCGACTGGACTACAGTCGCCTCTCACCTTTTCCAGGAGTCATCCCATGTCCGCTGCCCCCCTCGTCGAACAGATCCAACTGGGCCAATTGCCCGTCTGGCGCATCCGCGTCGGCCAGGCCGAAGGCCTGGTGGCCTGCCAGGGCGCCCATGTGCTGCGCTACGGCTTCGACGGCGAGCCGGACATCGTCTGGGGCAATCCGGAAGCCGTGTTCGAGCCCGGTACCCCGATCCGTGGCGGCATCCCGGTCTGCTGGCCCTGGTTCGGCGACCTGCTGAAGAATCCGGCCGCGGTCCAGGCCATGTGCACCACCACCGCGGACGCCCCGGCCCACGGCCTGGCGCGCCAGGTCGCCTGGCAGGCCGGCGGCGTCGAGGTGGACACCGACCGGGTGCGCCTGGACTTCCACCACCGCACCTCCGCCGAGACCACCCCGGGCTGGCCCCATGCCACCGAGCTGACCCTCAGCCTAAGTGTGGGCGAACGCCTGGAGCTGACCCTGAGCGTGCGCAATCTGGAAGATCACCCGCTGGTGCTGAGCCAGGCGCTGCACACCTATTTCGCCGTGAGCGACGTCCGTGAGGTGGGCATCGAAGGCCTGGCCAACGCCGACTACTACAACTGCCTGGACGGCTGGACCCGCAAGCGGCAGAACGGCGAGCCGACCATCACCGCCGAGACCGACCGGGTCTATGTCGGCCTGCCGGCACGCCTGGCGATCCGCGATCCCCAGTGGCAGCGCCGGCTGTTCGTGGAGACCCGCAACAGCCACTCGGCGGTGCTGTGGAATCCCTGGATCGACAAGGCCGCGCGCCTGAGCCAGTTCGCCGACGACGCCTGGACCGGCATGCTCTGCATCGAGACCGCCCGGGTGATGGACGACGTCCTCAGCGTGGCGCCGGGCGCCTCGGCCGAGATGGCGGTGAGCCTGTGGCGCGAGGCGCTGTAGGGTCTGCCCAGGCGTCCGGGCTGGCCCTCACCCCGGCCCTCTCCCGGAGGGAGAGGGGGCGCGCAGGGGGAGTTTGATGCGCAGGACTTGGGGCTGCCAGGCTTCAAGCGCACCCTCACCCCGGCCCTCTCCCGGAGGGAGAGGGGGCGCGCAGGGGAAGTTTGATGCGCAGGACTTGGGGC
>NZ_JASCON010000090.1:0-21055 GCF_029959585.1 Pseudomonas sp. PS02302 | reverse complement strand
GCGCGACAGGGGCCGGACGTGCAGCACGGGCGCCCCGGCCGGGCGCCAGGCCGCCAGCAGGTCGCCCATGCGCAACTCGGCGTCCGGGTGGTTGCGTGGGCCCAGGTGGGGCGCGCGGATCCCCTGTTGCTGGTCGATCAGCATAAGCAGCGGCGGCATGGGCGAGTCTCGCGGGGAAAGCGGCAGCCTCCCCCAGCACAGGCCGGTTGTCCAGTCACCGACGCGGCGCTGGAACTCGCTGCATCGGTATCCCTTCAGAAGAGAGAACCCGGAGAGGCGGGGGCTGGCTGAATCCGCGCTGAACATAGCGCCGGACCTGCTTGAAAAGTTGCCACTGCGCCTCTATCTGGCATAGCAGCGCACGCCGCTGCGCCTTTCGACATCCAGGCCGTTCCCAGGGGAAGGCCACCAGTAGACCGTCTGCGGGAGGGTCATCATGCAACGCGAAGAAAGCCAGCTGATCGAAGGTCTGTTCGACCGTCTCAAGACCACGGAAGGCCAGACCGCGCCCCGTGACCGGGAAGCCGAGGCGCTGATTCAGCAGCGCCTGCGCGAGCAGCCCGCGGCACCCTACTACATGGCCCAGGCGATGCTGATCCAGGAGGCCGCCATCAAGCGGCTGGACCAACGCGTCAAGGAACTGGAAAGCCAGATGGCCCAGGTCCAGCAGAATCGCCCAAGCAGCGGTGGCTTCCTCTCCAGCCTGTTCGGCGGCGGCAGCAGTCAGCCAACGGGCGGTCAGGCACCGGCCAATGCCGCGCCGTCACGTGGCTGGAATGACCCGGGTCCGGCAGCGCCGCGTCCCGCCAATCCGGGTTATGCCCAGCCCAATCCCGGCTATGCGCAGCCTGCGCCGGGCTATGGCGCACCCCAGGCGGCGCCCTCGCGCATGGGTGGTTTCATGGGCGGCGCGCTACAGACCGCGGCCGGGGTAGCCGGTGGCGTGCTGGCGGCCCAGGCCATTTCGGGCCTGTTCCATCACTCGCAACCCGAGGAGATCGTCAACGTCATCAACGAGACGCCGACCGCCGACCAGGGCCTGGCCGATGCCGGCTCCCAGGGGGGCTGGGCGGACAACGCCAGCTATGACAATGGCGGGGGTTTCCAGGATGCCGGTGGCTTCCAGGATAACGCCGGCTTCCAGGACGCCGCCGACTATGGCGATACCGGCGGCGGTGGCAGTTTCCTCGACGATGGTGGTGACGACGACTCCTTCATCTAACAGGCGTCGCGCTCCGCCAGCCCTGGTGCCGCGAGGCGCCAGGGTTTTTTTGTGTGTGCCGTCAGCTGGGCACGAGCGGCAGCGGGCGCTCGAAGGGCGTCGACAGCACCACCACGGTACGGCTCATGCCGAATTGATTCAGCTGATCGATCAGGCTCTCCAGTTCGCCCATGTCGCGTACGGCGACCCGCAGCATCAGGCAGTCTTCGCCCGTGACCCGGTGACAGGCGAGCAGCTGGGGGAGGGCCTCCAGCTTCTTCAATACCGGGCCCTGACTGGTGCTGTGCAGGCGCAGGGAGATCAGGCATTCGGTGCCGTAGCCCAGGGCGCGGCGGTCGATACGAGCGCCATAGCCGGTGATGATGCCGGTGTCTTCCAGCTTGGCGATGCGCTCTGCGATGGCCGGGGCGGAGAGGCTCAGCCGGCGACCCAGCTCCGCGTAGCTGGCACGGCCGTTCACCAGCAGCAGGTCGATGAGCCGACGATCGATATGGTCCATGTCCGTTCCCCTGCCTTCGAATCGAAGGTCGCCATCCCTAAAAGTATGCTGAATCAAAGGCCGGTCGGCCGTTTCTCTCTCGACTGTATCTTAGCCGGCTCATCACGCGCTTCTACAATGGCAGCCTGACTCCCTCAGGAAGCTCTCGCGCATGGACACCTCTGCCTCGCCCTGCATCGCACCACCGCGCCTGCCCAGCTGGCTGCCGCTGCTGGCAGCCTTCTTCGCGCTCTATGTGGTCTGGGGTTCCACCTATCTGGTGATTCGCATCGGCGTGGCGCACTGGCCGCCGCTGTTGATGGCAGGGCTGAGGTTCCTTATCGCCGGGAGTCTCCTGCTGGGCTGGTTGCGCTGGCGCGGGGCGCCCTGGCCAACGGCGCGGGAGACCGCCGCGGCCGCGGTGATCGGCATCCTCCTGCTGGGCGTCGGCAACGGGGGCGTGACCCTGGCCGAGCATTGGGGCGTGACCTCCGGTATCGCTGCCTTGTCGGTCGCCACGGTGCCACTGTTCACCCTGCTGTTCGGTCTGCTCTGGGGACAGCGCAATACCCTGCTGGAATGGGCCGGCATCGCCCTGGGCCTGGTGGGGATCGCGCTGCTCAATCTGGGCGAGACCATGAGCGCCACGCCGCTCGGGGCGGCGGTGATCCTGCTCGCCGCGGCGGCCTGGGCCTTCGGTTCGATCTGGAGTCGCTACCTGCCGTTGCCGCGCGGTGCCATGGCCAGTGCGGTGGAGATGCTGGTGGCGGGCGCGGTGCTGCTCGGCGCCAGCTACCTCAGCGGCGAGCGCCTGCAGCACTGGCCGGCCCTGGGTGGCTGCCTGGCGCTGGGCTATCTGGTGGTATTCGGCTCGCTGATCGCCTTCAGCGCCTATCTCTATCTGCTGGGGCGGGTACGCCCGGCGGCGGCCACCAGCTACGCCTACGTCAATCCGGTGGTGGCGGTGCTGCTGGGTACCCTGTTCGCCGGCGAGCGGATCGGTCCGGCCGAAACGCTGGCCATGCTGGTCATCGTGGGCGCGGTGGTGCTGATCGGGCTGCCGCAGTGGCGACGGCTTTGAGAGCAGGCTAGGCTGGCGCGTCATCCAAGCGGAGTCCGTCATGAGCCAAGCAGTCACCCCCGCCTTTGCCGAAGAGCCGCTGGAGGCTACCGAGGTCCGCGTCCTCGGCAGCCTCATCGAGAAGCAGCTGACCACCCCGGAAAGCTATCCCCTGACCCTCAATGCCCTGGTGCTGGCCTGCAACCAGAAGACCAGCCGCGAGCCAGTGCTCAACCTCACCCCGGGCGAAGTGGGGCAGGGACTGCGACATCTGGAAGAACGCGGTCTGGCCCGCCTGGTCATGGGCAGCCGAGCGGATCGCTGGGAACAGCGGCTGGACAAGGCCCTGGAACTCCCGCCACCCCAGTGGGTGCTCTGCGCCCTGCTGTTCCTGCGCGGGCCCCAGACCCTGGGCGAATTGCTGGCCCGCAGCGGCCGGATGCACGCCTTCGACGATACCGAGCAGGTGCGCCACCACCTGGAGCGCCTGATCGCCCGCGGCCTCGCCACCGGCCTGGGGCGACAGCCTGGCCAGCGCGAAGAGCGTTATCTGCATCTGTTCGGCACCGCGGCGGAACGCGACGCCCAGGTCGCGCAGCTGGGTAGTGCCGCCGACAGCGGTACCCCTGCCGGCGGACGCGAAGGCCGGCTGGAGGCGCTGGAAGCCCGCATCGCCGCCCTCGAAGAGCGCCTGGCGCAGCTGGAAGAAGCCGCTCAGCGCGGATAGAGCGGTGGCAGGGTGTCGTGCACGGCTGCCGGCGTCAGCGGCGGCAGGGCATTGATCGCCTGCCAGAGCGTTTCGCCCTGCCAGCGCTGACCGGCTTCGCTGTAGAGCGCCCCGTTGAGGTCGTCGAGCGCGGCGGCCAGGGGTTCGAAACGTGCCCCCATGGCCGCCAGGGTTTCCGGTTGCTGCCGGGCCCAGGCGTCCAGGGCGTGACGAGTGACGTGGGGATCGTTGCTCTGGCAGGCGCGGCGCAGCTCCTCGCGCTGCAGACGGGTGTCGAGATCGGGCACGGTCGGCATGACCGCCGGCTGACGGCGGGCGCGCCACCAGAGGCCGAAGCCGAGCAGGGTGGTCAGGGCGAAGAAGGCCGTCGCCAGCTGCCAGCGCCAGAGTCCCCGGTCACTGGCGGTGATCTTGGCCGCCGCTGATGCCACCGGTTGCAGCGTCGGATCCTCGGCGACCACCAAGGGCTGGGCGGGCAGGGTGGCGCGTTCGAGGGTATCGGTCTCGGTGTTCCACCAGACCACCTCCACCGGCGGCAGGACCTTGTCACCCGTGGATGTGGGAATCAGGGCGACCCGTTCCTCGCGTTGCCCGACCAGCCCGCGCGCCTGGGTCTGCAGCGACAGCCGCGGTTGCTCGGCATAGCGCTTCACTCCCTCGATTTCGGGCAGCACCAGCGGGGGGAGCTGACCGGGGGCCAGGCCTTCGGCACGCAGCTGCAGCGTGCGGGTCAGGGCGCTGCCCTCGCGGGCGTCTTCCGGCGCGGGATTCCATTGTTGCGTCAGGGTCAGGCTGCGCGCCGGCACCCAGGGCGTCTGCGGCGGATAGCTGGCGGGCTGCGGCAGGACTTCCAGGGTCAGCGCGGGGGTGCGCAGCTGGATCGGCTGGCCGGCACGGGCGCTGTCATCGAGTCCGCCGGCCAGGGTGGCGCTGAAGGTCTGGGGTGGCAGCACCAGGGTACCGCTCTGCAACGGATGGATGGCGTAGCGCCATTCGATCACGCCATGCCGTACGCCCTCGACGTCACGCTCATAGACCTGGGGGGTGCCAAGCAGATCCACCCGCGCATCGCTGGGATTGGGCGGGGTGAGCACATGGTCGTCATAGAGCGCCACGGCGTGGTAGAGGCGGATGGTCAGGATGGTTTCCGCCTGTACATAGAGCCGGCTGCGCTCCACCGCGGCTTCCAGATAGACAGGTTCGCGGGTCTGGCGCCTGGCGGCGGTGGCCTCCACGGTAACCGTCAGCGGCTGGCTGCGGGCGCCGTCCAGGGTCAGGGCGGGAATGGTCAGGGCGCCACTGGCCTTGGGTTGCAGGGTCACGTTCCAGCGCGTGGTCACTCGCTCGCCGGGCGGCAGGCTGTTCTGCCGTACCCCGAGCACCCGGAAGTCCTGCTCGAGCGGGCCGAGATCGGGCTTGCCGAACTGCGCGGGATCGGTGGTCTCGAGGATGAGCTCCAGCGTCTCGTTCTGGCTGAGCTGGTTGCGCTCCAGGCGCGCGCTGAGATCCGCCGCCTGGAGCAGGGGCGCGAGCAGCGCGAGGGGCAGCAGCAACGGATAGGACTTCATTGCAGCGCGTTCTCCTCGCGTTGTTGTTGCTGGTACCAGAACTTGCGACGCAGCAGCTCGGCCGGGTTGTCGGGGATCTCCCGCAGCCACTGTTCGGCGGCCTGACGCTGCTCTTCCGCCAGAGGATCTTCGGCATAGGCGGGACTGACGAGCCAGTCCGCGCCGGCCTGGGCCTGCTGCTGCGGGCTGGCCGCGGCGGCTGCAGCTGGCGGCGGGGTACTGCCACTGGCCGGCTCGTCGGCCTGGGCGCTGCTCTGACTGGCGTTCTGCGCCTTGCGACTGCGGGCGGCGGCCTCGGCCTGGGCTGCGGCGCGTTGGGCGAGCAGGCGTTCGAGGCGATTGCGATTGCGCAGCGCGGGGGTCAGATCCGGGCGCAGCACCAGCGCCGCCCGGTAGGCGCGCAGGGCCTCTTCGAGGCGTCCGGCCATGGCCAGGGCGTTGCCGCGATTGTAGTGGCCGTCCGCCGACGGATCCCGGGCGAAGGCCGCGGCGGCGCCGCTGAAGTCGCCGGCGCGATAGAGCGCCACGCCGCGCCAGCGCTCGTCGCTGAAGAGGTCGGCGGCCGCGCCAGCCTGGTCGTCGGCCAGCAGCTGCAAGGCCTGCTGGTCGCGACGCAGCCAGAGGTCGTCCCAGCTGCCGGCCTGCGCCGGAGGGGGTGTCAGCAGCAGGCAGAAGGGCAGGCACAGCAGCCAGCCGCGGCGTGCGCCGCAGGCGACCAGGAGCAGCAGAGGCAGCAGCAGCAGGTAGCCCTGGTCGCGCCAGTCCGAGGGGGCCCGGCCGTCGCTGACTCGCACGTCGCCGGGACGCTCCAGCAGGCCGAGACGGCGCAGGTCGTTGTCATCACGCTGCAAACGCTGATAGCGCCCGCCCAATGCCTGGGCGGCACCCTGCAGATGGCCTTCGTCCAGTCGGGCGATGCGGATGCCGCCGGCGGCGTCGCTCAGGTAGTTGCCGGTCTCGGCGGCCACCGGAGCGCCCTGGGGCGTACCCGGGCCGAGGATCGCCAGCTGGCGCAGTCGACCCTGCAGCTGACGCTCGATACCCAGGCGCTCGCGGTCGTCCAGGCCGCTGGCGATGAGCAGCAGCCGGGCACTGGCGCTGGGCGCCGGACCGAGCAGCTCCAGAGCCTGAGCGATGCCCAGGTCGGCGCGCTGCCCGGGCACCGGCATGATCGACGGTCGCAGCGCCTTGAGCAGATTGTCCATGGTCGGCAGGTCGTCGGTCAGGGGCACCAGGGTGTGGGCGCTGCCGGCATAGACGACGATGGCGGTCTCGCCGTCCTGGCGCGCCTTGAGAAGGTCCTGCAACTTGCGCTGCACGGCCAGCAGGCGATTGGGGGTAACGTCGGTGGCGAGCAGGTCGGGCGTCAGCGCCAGCACCACTACCAGTGGATCGTTGCGGCGAAAGTTCTGCGCTTCGCCCTGCTGCCAGCTGGGGCCGGCCAGGGCCGCGCAGGCCAGCACCCCGGCCAGGCTCAGCAGCACCAGCCCGAGCGGCGAGCGCTGGCGATCGCTGTCACTGAGCAGCCAGGGTTGCAGCGCCGGAGGCAGCAGCGCCTGCCAGCGCCCGTGGCGATGCCGGCGCCGGCGCAGCGAGCCGATCACCAGGGCGACCGGCACCAGGGCCAGCAGCCACCCGGGACGCAGGAACAGCGGCAGCCAGTCGTTCATCGGGCCTTGCCTCCACGCTGCCAGCGCTGCGGCCACGGCAGGCGGCCGAGCGCCAGGGCCAGGCCGAGCAGCAGCGCCCCGGCCAGCGGCCAGGGATAGAGCTCATGGGTGGGACGGGCCTGGTCCGGCTGCTGGCGGATGGGTTCGAGGCGATCGAGCTGGCGCGACACGGCGGCCAATTCGGTGCTGGATCGCACCCGGAAATAGGCGCCGTTGGTGACCTCGGCGAGGTGGCGCAGCATGGGTTCGTCAAGATCGCCGGGTGTCGCGCCGGCGCCCAGAGTATCCGGATCGGCGCCGATGCCGAGGGTATAGACGCGTACCCGCTCGCTGGCCGCCAGGCTGGCCGCCACCTCGGGTGTCACCACGCCGCCGTTGCTGGCGCCATCGGTGACCAGGATCAGGGTGCGGCTATTGTCCGGCCGCTTGCGCAGGTGCTTGACCGCCAGCCCCACGGCGTCGCCCACCGCCGTGTTGCGCCCGGCCAGGCCGATCTGGGCTTCTTCGAGGAGGGCATGCACGGTGCGTCGGTCGGCGGTCAGGGGCGCCTGCAGATAGGCCTGGGAGCCGAACAGGATCAGGCCGACGCGATCGCCCTGGCGACTGTCGATGAAGCGACCGAGCAGTTGCTTGACCAGCGTCAGGCGGCTGACATTCTCGTCGCCCAGCGGCATGTCCGGGGTGTCCATGGACCCGGAGACGTCCACCGCCAGCAGGAGATCGCGCCCGCTCACGTCCAGCGGCTGGGGTGGTCCCACCCATTGGGGGCGCGCCGCGGCGGCGAGGATCAGCAGCCAGCCCAGTAGAAAGGGCAGCAGGCGGCGGGCGCCGCTCAGGCCGCCGGTGTGGCGGATGCGTCCGCCCAGGTGTTCGAGTTCACCGAGGAATTCCACGCGCAGGGCCGCCTGGCCGCTGTCGGCCGCGGGCAACAGCACGCGCAGTGCCCAGGGCAGCGGCAACAGCAGCCACAGCCAGGGCCAGGCGAATTCAAACATGCTTGCGGATCCAGGTGGCGACGGCGTCCTGCAGGCCGTCGATGACGCGATCATTCAGCCGGCAGTCCGGGCGATAGCCGCCGTCGACCAAAATCATGTAGCGCGTCAGGCCGGCCGCCGGGCAGCGCGAATCGAGAAAGGCCAGCCAGTCGCGACCGCTCAGGGTCTGGCTGAGCTGATCCGGATAGCTGGCGCGGCAGAGGCGCTTGAGCAGCGCATTCAATGCCTGCAGCCAGGGTCCGGCCGGCGCGCCATAGGGACGCGGCAGGCGGGCCAGTTCGGCCAGGGCGGTGGTACGCAGATCCTCTTCGGTGGTCGCCTCGACGGGGAGCGCGCTGTCCAGCGGCCGCCGGCCGCGACGGTGGCGCAGAAAGAAACTCAGGGCCACCACGACCAGCAGCAGCAACCACCAGCCCGGCGCCGGTGGCCACCAGGCCGGTTCCGCTGGCAGCCGCAGCGGCTCCAGCGTCGGCAGACCGGGGGTCACGAGGTGTACCCCGGCCGATGTTGCCGCAACAGATGTCGCAACTGCTCGACCAGATCGTCCGCCGTGGACAGCGGCAGCAGCGGAATGCCCAGGCGCAGGCTGAGTTCGGTCCAGCGTTCACGGCGCTGCGCGGCCTGCTCGGCATAGCCCTGGCGGACGTCGGCGCGGTCGGTATCCAGCTCCACCTCGGCCTGGCCGCTGGTGAAACGCAGCAGGCCGGCCTGGGGCAATGCATGATCCAGCGGATCGGAGAGCGGCAGCAGGACCAGGTCGCTGTGCCGCGAAAGCAGGGTGAGGTGCTGCTCGGTGGCCACGTCCAGGCTGCGCTCGTCGCAGATCACCAGCGCCAGGCTGCCGGGACGCAGCACCTCGCGAGCACGGCGCAGGACCTGGTTGAAGGTGATGCGCGGCACCTGGGCCAGGGCCGGGTCCTGCAACGCCCGATTGGCGGTGACCAGGTGATCGAAGAAGCGCAGCAGATTCTGCTTGCTGCGCCGTGGGCGCACCTCGTGCAGGCGTTCGCCGCCGAAGATCATGCCGCCGATACGGTCGTTGTGCTCCAGCACCGCCCAGCCGATCAGCGCGGCCAGCCGCCCGGCCAGCACCGACTTGAATTGCTGGCGGGTGCCGAAGAAGGTGCGCGGACTCTGCTCCAGCAGGAGATAGACCGGGCGCTCGCGCTCTTCATGGAACAGCTTGGTATGGGGTTCGCGGGTGCGAGCGGTGACGCGCCAGTCGATGGCGCGGACGTCGTCGCCGGGCTGATAGGCGCGCACCTGGTCGAAATCCACCCCGCGGCCGCGCAGGCGCGAGTGGTGCAGGCCGATCAGCGGGCTGCGTCGTCCGGCCGCGGAAAACAGCTGCACCTCGACCACCCGGTGGCGCATTTCGATGAGCTCGGCCAGGCTCAGGGTCACGCCGTTGCGCTCGGCCATCTCAGGCCACGGCCACCAGATCGAGGATGCGCTGCACCACCCGGTCGTGATCGATGCCGGCGGCTTCCGCCTCGAAGGACAGGATGACGCGGTGGCGCAGGACGTCGAAGACCACCGCCTGGATATCCTCCGGGCTGACGAAGTCCCGTCCGGCCAGCCAGGCATGGGCGCGCGCGCAGCGATCCAGGGCGATGGAGCCACGCGGGCTGGCGCCATAGGTGATCCAGTGCGCCAGGTCCTGGTCGAAGCGCCCCGGGGTGCGGGTCGCCATGATCAGCTGGACCAGGTATTCCTCCACGGCATCGGCCATGTACAGCCCGAGCACCTCGCGACGGGCCGCATTGATCTCCGCCTGGGTGACGCGCTCGGTCGGCAGGGTCTCGCCGTCCAGGGCCTCGCCACGGGCCTGGGCCAGGATGCGACGCTCCACCGAGGCGTCGGGGTAGCCGATCTTGACGTGCATCAGGAAGCGATCGAGCTGGGCCTCGGGCAGCGGATAGGTGCCCTCCTGCTCGATGGGATTCTGGGTCGCCATCACCAGGAAGAGGTCGGGCAGGGCATAGGAGGTGCGGCCGATGCTCACCTGGCGTTCGGCCATGGCTTCCAGCAGCGCGGACTGCACCTTGGCCGGTGCCCGGTTGATCTCGTCGGCGAGCACCAGATTGTGGAAGATCGGCCCCTGCTGAAAGGAGAAGGTCGCCGTGTCCGGGCGATAGATCTCGGTGCCGGTGATGTCGGCCGGCAGCAGGTCGGGCGTGAACTGGATGCGATGGAAATCGGCCTCCAGGCCTTCCGCCAGGTCCTTGATGGCCTTGGTCTTGGCCAGCCCCGGGGCACCTTCCACCAGCAGATGACCATCCGCCAGCACCGCGATGAGCAGGCGCTCCACCAGGGTTTCCTGGCCAAGAATCTGGCTGGTCAGGTAGGTGCGAAGCATCTGCAGAGCGTCACGGTGAGCCATGGGACATCCTGAATACGGCACTGGAGCGGTCAAGGGTGCTGGATTTTACTGCAAGCGGCGGCTGCCGCCCATGCCTGTGCTGACGTCGCAACCAGAGCAGTCCTTGACGAAATTTTGACGAGCTCCTGCTCAGGCTGGGCGATTGACGGCGCGGCGGAGGTCTCGCTTCGGCCAATCCCGAACGGCCAAGACTGGCGCGATCGCGCCGGATGGTTAAACTCCCACGCCTGCCGACCGCGCCCGAGGCCTCTGCGTGGCCGATCCCGAGCCGCTGGCCACGCGCCGCGAATCCCTGCTGCTTTTGACAAGGTGTTTTCATGTCGCAAACGGAAGTCCCCCAATCCCCGCGCACCCCCGGCATCCGACCGGTGCCGACGCTGGGCAGCCACCTGAGCTTCGTCCTGGGCTGCGGCCTGGCGCTGCTGGTCATGTTCACCCTGCTGCGCCTGGCGTTGCTGGGCTACAACACCGACCTGATCGGTGATTCGCCCTTCGCCACCTTCGCCGAGGCCTTCTTCAACGGTGCCCGCTTCGACCTGCGCCTGGTGGTCTACATCTGCGTGCCCTCGCTGCTCTGCCTGTTGAGCGCCAGAGCCATGGCCGCGCGCCGGTTGCAGGCCGGCTGGTTCACCCTGGCCGCCAGCCTCTGCCTGCTGCTGGGCGTCGGCGAGCTGAATTTCTATCGCGAATTCCACCAGCGCCTGAACAGCCTGGTGTTCCAGTACATGCAGGAAGACCTGCACACCGTCACCAGCATGATCTGGAACGGCTTCCCGGTGGTGCGCCTGCTGCTGGCCTGGGCCGTGGCGACCCTGCTGCTGGGCCTGGTGTTCTTTGGCGTCGAGCGGGCCACCCGGCGTCATGCCGCGGCGCGACCGGCCGCCTGGTATCGCCGGGGCGCGGTCTTCATGCTCTGCCTGGTGGTAGCCGTCATCGCCGCCCGTGGCACCCTGAGATCCGGGCCGCCGCTGCGCTGGGGCGACGCCTATACCACCGATTCGATGTTCGCCAACCATCTGGGTCTGAACGGCACCCTGACGCTGATCAATGCCGCCGAGAACAGCTTCTCCGATCATCGCGACAACAGCTGGAAGGCCACCATGCCGGCCGCCGAGGCGCTGGCCACCACCCGGCAGCTGCTGCTGACCCCGCGTGACGAACTGATCGACGCCGACAAGGCCGCCGTCCGCCGGATCTATACCCCGCCCACCGATGGCCAGCTGCCCAAGGTGCGCAACGTGGTGGTGATCCTCATGGAAAGCATGGCCGGTCGCTATATCGGCGCCCTGGGCAACGAAGACGGCATCACCCCCAACTTCGACGCCCTGGCCAAGCAGGGCACCCTGTTCACCCGCTTCTTTTCCAACGGCACCCATACCCACCAGGGCATGTTCGCCACCATGGCCTGCTTCCCCAATCTGCCGGCCTTCGAGTACCTGATGCGCATGCCCGAGGGCGCCCACCAGTTCTCCGGTCTGCCGCAATTGCTCAGCACCCGCGGTTTCGACGACGTCTACGTCTACAACGGCAACTTCCAGTGGGATAACCAGTCAGGCTTCTTCAGCAACCAGGGCATGACCCGCTTCGTCGGTCGCGAAGACTTCGTCAATCCGGTGTTCATGGATCCGACCTGGGGTGTCTCCGACCAGGACATGTTCGACCGCTCCGTGCAGGAACTGGATACCCTGGCCAAGGCGCCGGACGGCAAGCCCTTCTATGCGCTCTTGCAGACCCTGTCCAACCACACCCCCTATGCGCTGCCCAAGGACCTGCCGGTCACCCCGGTCACCGGCCACGGCTCGCTCGACGAGCACCTCACCGCCATGCGCTATGCCGACTGGTCGCTGGGGCAGTTCTTTGCCAAGGTCAAGCAGGAGCCCTGGTACCAGGACACCCTGTTCGTCATCGTCGGTGACCATGGCTTCGGCAACAACGAGCAGATCACCGAGATGGACCTGTCGCGCTTCAACGTGCCGCTGCTGCTGATTGGTCCGGGCGTGCAGGAAACCTTTGGCGCCCGTCGCGACACCGTGGGCAGCCAGATCGACGTGGTACCCACGGTGCTGGCCCGCTTCGGCAAGCCGACCCAGCACCAGTGCTGGGGCCGCGACCTGCTCGGCCTGCCCCAGGGCGATCCGGGCGTGGCGGTGATCAAGCCGTCGGGCAGCGACCAGACCGTGGCCCTGGTTACCGGCGATCGCATCCTGGTCAAGCCGCGTGATCGCGACGCCGTGCTCTATCGCTATCACCTGGGCACCCAGGCCGGTGGCGAGGTACTCAAGGGCGACGCCAGCGCGCCCGAGCTGCAGAAGCGCCTGGAGGCCTTCATCCAGATCGCCACCGCCAGCCTGCTCGGCAACACCACCGGCATGAACGACAGCAAGGCAGCCGCCGCCCAGCGGCAGTAGCCTCGCGCGCCCATGAAAAAGGCCGCCCATGGGCGGCCTTTCTTTTGCCTGGTACGGATCAGGCCGCGATGATCACATCCTCGGCCTGCAGGCCCTTGTCCCGCTGGATCACCGAGAACTCCACGCGCTGGCCTTCCATCAGCACCCGGTGACCTTCGCCGCGGATCGCACGGAAGTGCACGAAGATATCGTCGCCGGTATCGCGGGAGATGAAGCCGAAGCCCTTGGAGGTATTGAACCACTTCACCGTGCCGCGCTCGCGGTCATCGGCCAGCGGGCGTGCCGGGGCGGCCGCAACCGGCGCCGGACGCGCGGCCTGGCGCGGGCGCGCCTCGGCATCGACCACGGGAGCGCTGCCGGCCTGGCCGCGAAACTTCTCCGGCAAGCTGGCCAGGGCGGCGATCAGGGTCAGCGCCAGCGGCACCAGCTCGGCCGGCAGGCCACCGATCTGCTCGAGGGGCGCCAGCAGGATGAAGGTCTGGGCCACGACGGCGAGCACCAGCAGGACGCTGGCGAGTTTCTGGGCGCCGCTGCTGCGGCTACGGGAGAAAGGTGTGAAGAGGAGGGTGGCAAGACCCAGCAGGGCCAGGTGGATGGACTCGGGTTGATCGAAGGACGAGGTATCGGACTGCAGTCCGGGAATCGCCGATAACAGGAGCGCAGCAGCGCCCACCACGACATGGACAGTAGATAACGTGTTCAATGTGAAATCACCTTGGGATAGATAACACGGGTCTGCCGAACTGCCGGAGCGATGCCCGACAGCGGAATGACCCGGCGCGAAAAGCGCGTCCTTATTAAACCCAAAAGGTGAGGGCCGCTCAATCATGGCACCGTCGCGGGCCGTGGCCCGCGATGGTAGCCGGACTCAGGCGGCCAGCAGGCTGCGCAGCATCCAGGCGGTCTTTTCGTGGGTCTGCATGCGCTGGGTCAGCAGATCGGCGGTGGGCTCGTCGCTGACCTTGTCCAGCAGCGGGAAGATGCCCCGGGCGGTCCGCACCACGGCTTCCTGACCCTGCACCAGCAGCCGGATCATCTCCTGGGCGTCCGGTACGCCTTCCTCTTCCTTGATGCTCGACAGCCGGGCGTAGGCGGCATAGGTGCCCGGCGCCGGGAAACCGAGGGCGCGGATGCGCTCGGCGATGTCGTCCACGGCGACCGCCAGTTCGGTGTACTGGGTCTCGAACATCAGGTGCAGGGTGTTGAACATCGGCCCGGTCACGTTCCAGTGGAAGTTGTGGGTCTTCAGATACAGGGTGTAGGTGTCGGCCAGGAGGCGCGACAGGCCCTCGGCGATCTGGGCACGATCCTGTTCGGCGATTCCGATGTTGATTTCCATGCTGACGGCTCCTGTGCGTCGGTTGCGAAGGGCTCCGAGGCTATCACAGAACCGCTGGCCGTTTAGCCAGTGTTCGCACGTCGAGCTGCGCGCCCGGCTACGGTAAAATCGTGACGGATGATATAGAATCTCCCGTTCAGTCGAGCACCCGGTCCTGGCGGCCCGGTGCCTCCACGCATTCAGCCTGTTCTAGAGAAGCGAAACCACGATCATGATGCGCAGCCACTATTGCGGCCAGTTGAACGAGAGCCTGGACGGCCAGGAAATCACCCTCTGCGGTTGGGTCCACCGCCGCCGTGACCACGGCGGGGTCATCTTCCTCGACATCCGCGATCGCGAAGGCCTGGCCCAGGTGGTGTTCGATCCGGATCGCGCCGAAACCTTCGCCAAGGCCGACCGCGTGCGCAGCGAATACGTCGTCAGGCTCACCGGCAAGGTACGCCTGCGGCCTGAAGGCGCGCGCAATGCCAACATGGCCTCCGGCGCCATCGAGGTGCTGGGCTACGAACTGGAAGTGCTCAACGAAGCGGAGACCCCGCCGTTCCCGCTCAACGAGTACACCGACGTCGGTGAAGAGACCCGCCTGCGCTATCGCTTCATCGACCTGCGTCGTCCGGAGATGGCCGAGAAGCTCAAGCTGCGTTCGCGCATCACGTCCAGCATCCGCCGCTACCTGGACGAAAACGGTTTCCTCGACGTGGAAACCCCGATCCTGACCCGCGCCACCCCCGAGGGTGCCCGCGACTACCTGGTGCCCAGCCGTACCCATCCCGGCAGCTTCTTCGCCCTGCCGCAGTCGCCCCAGCTGTTCAAGCAGCTGCTGATGGTCGCCGGCTTCGATCGCTACTACCAGATCGCCAAGTGCTTCCGTGACGAAGACCTGCGCGCCGACCGCCAGCCGGAATTCACCCAGATCGACATCGAGACCAGCTTCCTCGATGAAAAAGACATCATGGACATCACCGAGACCATGGTGCGCAACCTGTTCAAGGAAGTGCTGGACGTCGAATTCGGCGAGCTGCCGCACATGACCCTGGCCGAAGCCATGCGTCGCTTCGGTTCCGACAAGCCGGACCTGCGCATCCCGCTGGAGCTGGTGGATGTGGAAGACCAGCTCAAGGACGTCGACTTCAAGGTCTTCGCCGGTCCGGCCAACGATCCCAAGTGCCGCGTCGCCGCCCTGCGCGTCCCGGGCGGGGCGAGCATGCCGCGCAAGCAGATCGACGACTACACCAAGTTCGTCGGCATCTATGGCGCCAAGGGCCTGGCCTACATCAAGGTCAACGAGCGCGCCGCCGGCGTCGAGGGCCTGCAGTCGCCCATCGTAAAGAACATCCCGCTGGACAACATCAACGTCATCCTCGACCGCGTCGGCGCGGTGGATGGCGACATCGTGTTCTTTGGCGCGGACAAGACCAAGGTCGTCTCCGAAGCCCTGGGCGCGCTGCGCATCAAGCTCGGCCACGACCTCAACCTGCTGACCTGCCAGTGGGCGCCGCTGTGGGTGGTGGACTTCCCGATGTTCGAGGAAAACGACGATGGCAGCCTGACCGCCATGCACCACCCCTTCACCTCGCCCAAGTGCGACCCGCAGGCGCTCAAGGCCAATCCGGGCGCAGCCCTGTCGCGGGCCTACGACATGGTGCTCAATGGCACCGAGCTGGGCGGCGGTTCCATCCGTATCCACGACAAGAAGATGCAGCAGGCGGTCTTCGAGGTCCTCGGCATCAGCGCCGAGGAACAGGAAGAGAAATTCGGCTTCCTGCTGGACGCCCTCAAGTTCGGCGCGCCGCCCCATGGTGGCCTGGCCTTCGGTCTGGATCGCCTGGTGATGCTGATGACCGGCGCCTCCTCGATTCGCGAAGTCATCGCCTTCCCGAAGACCCAGAGTGCGGCCGACGTCATGACCCAGGCGCCCGGCGCGGTCGATGCCAAGGCCCTGCGCGAGCTGCACATCCGCCTGCGCGAGCAGCCCAAGGCGGAATAAGTCCTATCGGAGGAGGGCGCCCAGGTGATGCCCTCCGTTTCCCTTTTTCAGTGCGCCGCGGCCCTCGCCGCCGGTGCCGTCTTCGTCAAGAGATTGGAGTAGCTTATGGCCGGTCATTCCAAGTGGGCCAACATCAAGCATCGCAAAGAACGCCAGGATGCCAAGAAAGGCAAGATCTTCACCAAGATCATCCGTGAGCTGACCGTGGCCGCGCGCCAGGGCGGCGGCGTTCCTGCCGACAATCCCCGCCTGCGTCTGGCGGTGGACAAGGCGCTGACCGCCAACATGACCCGCGACACCATCGACCGGGCCATTGCCCGTGGCGTGGGTGCCGGCGAAGGCGAGAACGTCGAGGAACTGACCTATGAAGGCTACGCCCCGAGCGGTGTCGCCATCATCGTCGAAGCCATGACCGACAACCGCAACCGCACCGCGGCCGAAGTCCGCCACGCCTTCAACAAGTGCGGTGGCAACCTGGGTACCGACGGATCGGTGGCCTATCTGTTCGAGCGCAAGGGCCAGATCAGCTATGCCCCCGGCCTGGACGAAGACGCCCTGATGGAAGCGGCCCTGGAGGCCGGTGCCGACGACGTGGTGGCCAACGACGATGGCTCCATCGACGTCTTCACCAGCTTCGCCGACTTCATCGCCGTCAACGAAGCCCTGACCGCCGCCGGCTACAAGGCCGACGAAGCCGAGGTGACCATGATCCCCTCGACCTCCGCGACCCTGGATCTGGATACCGCGCAGAAGGTGCTCAAGCTGATCGACATGCTCGAAGACCTGGATGACGTGCAGAACGTCTATTCCAACGCCGACATCCCCGAGGATGTCATGGAGCAGCTCGGCTGATGTCCCTCTACGAGCGCCTGCCGCCCGATGCGCCCGGCACCCTGGTGCTGGGTATCGACCCGGGTTCGCGGCTGACCGGCTTTGGCGTGGTGCGCGACACCGGGCGGGGCTGCGAATACGTGGCCTCCGGCTGCATCCGTACGGGAAACGGTCCGTTGCCCGAGCGGTTGCAGATCGTCTATCGCGGCGTGCGCGACGTCATCGCCCAGTACGGGCCGGTCACCATGGGCATCGAGCAGGTGTTCATGGCGCGTAACGCCGATTCGGCGCTCAAGCTGGGTCAGGCCCGGGGTGCGGCCATCGTCGCCGGCGCCGAGGGTGGCCTGGAGATCTCCGAGTACACCGCGAGCCAGGTCAAGCAGGCCGTGGTCGGCAACGGCGGGGCGGACAAGCAGCAGGTGATGCTGATGGTCATGCACCTGCTGCGGCTGACCGAAAAGCCGCAGATCGACGCCTCCGATGCCCTGGCCATCGCCCTGTGCCATGCCCATACCCGGCAGAGCCTGGTGCCCCATGGCCTGCTGGCGACCCGCCGCCGCGGCGGGCGTCTGCGGCTTTAGTCCCATCCGCTCAACCCTCTCGCTCCAACGTTAGGAAGGTATCCCTGTGATCGGTCGTCTACGTGGCACCCTGGCGGAAAAGCAGCCGCCGCATCTCCTGCTCGACGTGGGCGGAGTCGGCTACGAGGTCGAAGTGCCCATGACGACCCTTTATCGGCTGCCGCCCCAGGGTGAAATCGTCACATTGCATACCCACCTCGTGGTACGGGAAGATGCGCACCTGCTGTATGGGTTCGGGGAAAAGCGCGAGCGTGAGCTGTTTCGCGAGCTGATCCGGCTCAACGGTGTCGGCCCCAAGCTGGCCCTGGCGTTGATGTCCAGTCTCGAGGTAGATGAATTGGTTCGCTGTGTGCAAGCCCAGGACACGGTCGCCCTGGTCAAGGTGCCGGGGGTGGGCAAGAAGACTGCCGAGCGCCTGCTGGTCGAGCTGAAGGACCGCTTCAAGGCCTGGGAAAGCCTGCCCGGCATCGCTCCCCTGGTCCTGCCGAATCAGGCCGCCGTCGTGGCCAGCGCCGAGGCCGATGCGGTCAGCGCCCTGGTCGCCCTGGGCTTCAAGCCGCAGGAAGCCAGTCGCGCCGTCGCCGCCGTGGAAGGGGACGACCTTTCCAGCGAGGAACTCATTCGTCGCGCCCTGAAGGGCATGGTCTGATCCCATGATAGAAACCGATCGCCTCATCTCCGGCACTGGCCGCGACCGGGAGGAATTCCAGGATCGCGCCATCCGTCCGGTGCGCCTGGCCGACTACATCGGCCAGCCGGTGGTGCGCGACCAGATGGGTCTGTTCATCCAGGCCGCGAAGGGTAGGGGCGAGGCCCTCGACCACACCCTGATCTTCGGCCCACCCGGCCTGGGCAAGACCACCCTGGCCAACATCATCGCCCAGGAAATGCAGGTTTCCCTGAAGAGCACCTCGGGCCCTGTGCTGGAACGCCCGGGCGATCTCGCGGCGCTGCTGACCAACCTGGAAGCGGGCGATGTACTGTTCATCGACGAGATCCATCGGCTGTCCCCCGTCGTCGAAGAAGTGCTCTATCCGGCGATGGAGGACTACCAGCTTGACATCATGATCGGTGAAGGCCCGGCGGCTCGCTCCATCAAGCTGGATCTGCCGCCCTTTACCCTGATCGGCGCGACCACCCGCGCCGGCATGCTGACCAATCCGCTGCGCGATCGCTTCGGAATCGTCCAGCGTCTGGAGTTCTACGGTACCGCGGACCTGGCCACCATCGTCACCCGCTCGGCCGGTATCCTCGGTCTCGCCATAGAAGCCGAAGGGGCCATGGAAATCGCCCGCCGGGCGCGCGGCACGCCGCGGATCGCCAATCGCCTGTTGCGGCGGGTGCGGGACTTCGCCGAGGTGCGCGGGCAGGGTCACATCAGCCACGACATCGCCAGTCGTGCCCTGGATCTGCTGGACGTCGATGCCCAGGGGTTCGATCACCAGGATCGCCGTCTGCTGCTGACCATGATCGACAAGTTCGACGGTGGCCCGGTGGGCGTCGACAGTCTCGCTGCCGCCATCAGCGAAGAGCGTCACACCATCGAAGACGTGCTGGAACCCTATTTGATCCAGCAAGGCTATATCATGCGCACACCGCGGGGACGGGTGGTGACCCGGCATGCCTATCTGCACTTCGGACTGAATCTGCCGACGCGTCTGGCCCAGGGTGGCACACCCGATCTGTTCGAGGTCAATGGTAATTAAATGCAGTTGCGAACATTTCTGATTGGCAACGGCGAGGCTAGGTTCTAGAGTATGCACGCGCAATCGCGGAGCCCGTCGCCGTCCGTCCTCAGGTGTCGTGTCTACTACGAAGATACCGATGCCGGCGGCATCGTCTATTACGTCAACTACCTCAAGTTCATGGAACGCGCCCGCACCGAGCGACTGCGCGCGCTGGGCTATGCCCAGTCCGAACTCGCCCGGGATGGTCTGCTGTTCGTCGTCCATAGCAGCGAAGCGCGCTACCATGCGCCCGCGCGACTGGATGACGAGTTGCTGATCGGTGCCGAGGTGGTCGAGGCGAAGCGCGCCAGCCTCAGGTTTCACCAGGAGGTCCGGCGCGCCAGGGACGCTGTCCTGCTCTGTGAAGGGTGGGTGACGGTCGCCTGCGTGCGTGCTGACAGCTTCAGGCCCAGGGCTATCCCTGCAGCCATGCGAACGGTTCTTGCCGGAAATCCGGCGTCAATTCAATCAGGAGATTAAGCGTGCAACCCAACGTCGACCATACGTCCATGTGGAGCCTCATCGCCAACGCCAGCTTGGTGGTGCAACTGGTGATGCTCATCCTGGTCGCAGCCTCTGTCACGTCCTGGATCATGATCATCCAGCGCGGCAATGCCATGCGCGCCGCCAAGCGTTCCCTGGATGCCTTCGAAGAGAAATTCTGGTCGGGCATCGATCTGTCCAAGCTGTATCGCCAGGCCGGCAGCAACCCCGACCCGGACTCCGGCGTCGAGCAGATCTTCCGCGCCGGCTTCAAGGAATTCTCCCGCCTGCGTCAGCAACCCGGCGTGGATCCCGATGCCGTGATGGAAGGCGTCTCGCGTGCCATGCGCGTCGCCATCTCCCGTGAGGAAGAAAAACTTGATCAGGCCCTGCCGTTCCTGGCCACCGTCGGTTCCACCAGCCCCTATGTGGGTCTGTTCGGTACCGTCTGGGGCATCATGAACTCCTTCCGCGGCCTGTCCACCGCCCAACAGGCGACCCTGGCCACCGTTGCTCCCGGCATCGCCGAAGCCCTGATCGCCACCGCCATCGGTCTGTTCGCCGCCATTCCCGCCGTCGTGGCCTACAACCGCTTCGCTGCCCGCTCGGAAATGCTGATCAACCGCTACTACACCTTTGCGGACGAATTCCAGGCCATCCTGCACCGCAAAGTCCACACCAGCGAAGAATAAAGAGGTATCCCATGGTCCCTCGCCGCAAGAAACGCAAGCCCGTCGCCGAGATGAACGTGGTGCCCTACATCGACGTGATGTTGGTGCTCCTCGTCATCTTCATGGTGACGGCGCCCATGCTCAACCAGGGCGTCAAGGTCGAGCTGCCCAAGGTCGACAGCCAGGCCCTGCCGCAAGACAACGACAAGCAGATCCTCACCGTCTCGGTGAAGGCCAACGGTACCTACTACTGGAACGTCGGTTCCGAGGTGGATACCGATCAGAAGGCCAAGTCCGAGACCGCAGTGTCGCTTCCCCAACTGAGTCAGCAGGTCGGTGCCATTATGCGTCAGCGTGCGGACACCCAGGTGTTCATCCGGGGTGACAAGGCTGCCAACTATGGTGTCGTCGCCGGCGCCATGGGTGCCTTGCAACAGGCCGGCGTGCCCAACGTCGGGTTGATTACCGAGGCGCCTTGATGCGACACCGCGAGCGTTCGTCGTCCGAAAGTTATTTCTGGCCGGTCATCTGGGCAATCGCCCTGCATGTGCTGATTTTCGGCCTGCTGTTTGTCAGCTTTGCCTTCACCCCTGAATTGCCCCAGTCGCGTCCGGTCGTCCAGGCCACGCTGGTCCAGCTCAAGTCCAAGAGTTCGGCGCAGGTGCAGACCGAGCAGAAACTGGCGGGGGAGGCGAAGAAGACCGCGGCCAAGCAGTACGAGCAGGAGCAGCTGGAGCAGCGTCGCGAGCAGCAGGAAGCCCAGCGCGAAGCGGCGGCGGCCAAGGCGGCTCAGCAACAGAAGGAAGCCCAGCAACAGGCCGCGGAACAAAAGAAAGCCGACGACGCTCGAAAGGCGCAGCAAACGGAAGCGGCGGGCAAAGCCGCCGCGGCCAACGCTGGGGCCGCGAAACAATACCAGGCCGCC